>JACRMR010000002.1:300000-524890 GCA_016214895.1 candidate division KSB1 bacterium | reverse complement strand
CCGTAGGGGCGGGTCCACGACCCGACCTCTGAACCGCACCGCATGTCGGGAAGCGAGCCGTCAGCAAGTCCTCCCGAGCGGGGCACATGCCGACACATAACGCCGCGTGGAAAAAAGCCCCTCTCAGCGAATCAAGAAGAGCTTTTCCGCAAGAGCAGTTGAATTACAGTTGAAGGTGGATAGATATGCTCCGGATGGCAGCCCGGAAAGATCGAGATTGATCTCCACTTCACGGGAGCTCGGCAAGTACAGTCTGCGCGATAGGACCCTCCGCCCATTGATTTCAAAGACGTTTAGCCATCCGACCACATCATAGGGGGCTTTGAGCTTCAGTCGAGCACTCGAATTGAACGGGTTCGGGTAGGCGAGCATTTCGAATGCAAATTGCGTGGGGAGTTCGCGTTCGACAGCCGACAGCGGTGGCAGCGCGAACCGCATCAGCCATCCGGCGAATGGATTGGTCGAGTAGGCGTCCGGTGTTACCGGAAAATCGGGTGATAACGTGAAACCCGCCAGCCAAACCGTATCAGAGCCCGTGCCGGTCAAGCCAAACACGAACTCATTTTGGTCGCCGCCGATGACCGTACCGTACTCAAGAGTTGAGAGATCACTCGACAGGCGAGCGAGAAAGCCGTCGCCCCAGCCGGGTTCAGTCACTGAATCCATGGCATCCGGTGTGCATGGAAATCCGAGCGCGGTGTAGCCTCCAATCACGACCCGACCGCTCGGGTCGACGTAACACGCCGTCCCGACTATGCGATCATCCCATGGACCCCCGATATAGGTGGATGCCACTAACGTCGATGGAAGTTCAATGATCGTCAAGATGCCGTCTCTTTGACCGTTGAACGAAGTATCAAACGCAGCGGACGTCACGTAGTAGTCCGCTGAGTTGCTTCGGCCATAGACTAGAATTCGCGAAGCGTCCAGCGGATAAGCAGCGACAAGCTCTCCACCACTGCCGCCGACATAGGAACAGTACTCCACGGTCGACGTGTTGACAACAACGCGCGCGAAGAAACCCTCCGAATCGTAGTCGTCGTCATCCGCCCCGTGGCTAACCAGTTGGTATGCATCGGGGGTTACAGGAACCTCGTGCAGGTATTCAACCGTTCCCGAAAGCCAAACTCTGGATCCGGCCAGAGGATCGATCCTGAGGATGTGTGCCGGGAAATAGCTGATGTAATAGATACTTGCCGCCTGAGGGTCAAAGGCGCAGAAGAAACCGTCACCCGGCTCGGTGATAAGGGCATCTGGAGATATTGGCAGGTCCAGCGAAAGCGTCGTTCCCCCAAACCATACTACGCCCGTGGAGTCAATCGCCATGGCGTCGATTTGGTCGAGTGTCGATCCCCCAAAGAAAGTCGAATACTCAAGGGCGTCTCCCCCGGTGGAAAGCCGGGCCAGGAAACATTCCCGAACCTCGTCGAACATCGTGTCCGCTGCATTTGATGAGTGAGGCCAGTCTGGACTCCAGGTCGTGCCAGCGACGTAAGGTCGGCCAACAGTATCGACTACCAGGTAATCGGGGGAATCCTCGCGGTGACCTCCGAGGTAGGTCGAGAAGAGCAGATTCCGTGCGTCCACATCGAACTTTGTTACGTAGGCGTCGCTCGAGTCTGATGACAACTGAGTCTGATAGGCTCCCGGGGTTATCGGAAAGTTCACTGCCGACGTAACGCCAGCCACCACTGGCTGTTCCAACCTGTCGAGGGCAAGCTCTCGAATCCCGCCTTCAAACCAAGAGTTCCCGCCAAAGTACGTACTGTAAACCAGTGGATCAATCACCAGCTCCTTGCTCGCGTCAAGGGATGAGGTAATGACGCCGTAGCGATTGGGGTTGAGCACGGCAAACTGCACACCCACATCCCGCTGATGACGACCATCAATTTGATACGCCCACGGTGCTTGCTCTTTGAGGTTACCAAGCGAAGTTGCGAGCACCAAATTGCCGGAACCATCAACTCGTAGCGGTGCGTCAAGCCCTTCATACTCGATCACAATCTGCGACGCATCCGCTCCCGGCTGAACATGGTAGTTCGTCTTCACCCCCTGCTCGTTGGCCACAAACTCCACATCGATTCCGTTCCACACATCCTTCGCCATCACGCGCTGATAATGCCCGACTCTGCTCCGCCACTTGCACGAGTCGCGGCCCAAGAAGTAATTGCTGTAGCTGGCGAGCTTATCGACCCCCCTTAGTCCCCCCACAGAGTGGGGGGAGAGCCGATTCACGAAGTTCATTTTCAGGACGTGACCACGAACCGATGCTGGCTGGGGCTCCTCTTCCCCCCTTAATCCCCCCACAGGATGTGGGCGGAGACCCGACGCGGCTCTGGCCGTTCGGTCATACTGCCGGATGTCAATAGTCAGGCCCTGGTTCGTAACATAGTAGGTCGTGGCTCCCGCGCTGAGCTTAAAGGCGAACGGCTCGTCCCACTGGCCTTCATTGGCGACGAAGAAGATGGACGGCGAAAGCTCTGCGCTTGGCGGCACGATCCCACTCACGTGGGTGTCTCCATGTGCCCCATTCTGCGGAGCACCTGACGCCAAGGTGGCCAACATCAGGATGAACAGCGATTTGTGCATTTTAAGCCACAGCTATTGACTTTTTGACCAAAGTTTCGTATATTATGAGCGTCCAAGTGGGTCGTGATCAACTCCCGACTCCTCATCTATCATCTAACATCGTTCATCCATCGGCCCTGCCTGGCGACGCAATCTGACTCGACAAAAAACGTACAAGCTTCTGATTCTCAAAGGGTAAACCAGTTCGTTTGGGCAAAAAATGTTTTTGACAACATCTCCGAACTCGTCTATCATAGATCATCTATCCGCAATCATCCCTTCCTCCTCCACACCGTCCTCCCGCCACGGTCTTCGAGAATGATCTCCCTCGCCGCCAGCTCGTCGCGAATCCGGTCGGCCTCCTTCCAATCCTTGGACCGTCTCGCCTCATCGCGAGCGAGCACCAGCGCATCGATCTCCGCGTCGCCGGATTCGACCTGCTTCGGATACACCCAATCCACCACGGAGTTGATTCGCCGCATAACTTTATGCACGGCTTCTGCCTCAAGCTCTCCGACTTTCCCTGACGCGATCAGTGAGTTGACATCCCGCACGAGATTGAAGATCGCCGCCGATGCTTCCGCATAGTTGAAATCATCGTCGAGACCGTCCTGAAACTGCTTCTCGCAGCGGTCCAGCACCGCCGTCACCTCATCAATCCCGCCGCCGCCCGTGGCAAACTCGAGATTCCGCAGGAACGCGTCGATCCGTTCCAGCGAGTTCCGCGCTGTCAACAACCCGTCCACCGTGAAGTTCAGTTGCTGCCGATAGTGCGTCCCCATCAGCGCGAAGCGGATCTCCCGCGGTACATAGCCCTGCTCAACCACATCGCTGATGGAATAGACATTCCCCAGCGATTTCGACATCTTATCGGCTTCGATCATCAGAAACTCCGAGTGCATCCAGTAGCGTGCGAGTCGCTTGCCGGTGCAACCTTCGGTCTGCGCGACTTCGTTCTGATGATGCGGGAAGATCAGATCGACGCCACCGAGATGAATGTCAAACTCCTCGCCAAGATATTTCAGCGACATCGCCGAGCATTCGAGATGCCACCCCGGCCGTCCCTTGCCCACCGCGGTTTCCCAGAACACATCGCCATCCACCGGCTCCCACCCTTTCCAGAGCGCGAAGTCGCGCGGATCGTGCTTTGCATACTCATCGCCCGCCACGCGTTCGCCCTGCTGCAGGCCTTCGACATCAAGCCGCGCTAACTTGCCATAGTCGGGGAAGGCCGTCACTTTGAAATACCACGATCCGTCGGTCTGGTACGCGAGTCCTTTCGCCTTGAGCTGCTCGACAATCCGCACCATCTCGGGAATGTGTTCCGTCGCCTTCGGATAGATATCGGCCCGCTCGATTCCGAGGGTCTCGCGGTCCTCATGAAAGATCTTCGTGTAGCGCTCGGTGAATTCCCGCATCGGAATTCCCTCTTTCTGCGAACCGGTGATCGTGCGGTCGTCGATGTCCGTGAAGTTCATCACCCACGTGACTTCATAGCCGCGGTAGCGCAAATAGCGCCTCACCAGATCGGAAAACATGAAGGTGCGGAAGTTGCCGATGTGCGCGCGGTTATAGACCGTCGGGCCGCACGTGTACATGCCGACTTTTCCGGGTTCACGCGGCACGAATTCTTCAACGCGCCGCGTCAAGGTGTTGTAGATGCGAATGGCCATGGGTTATTGTTTAGTAGAGCCGCACTGCGTGCGCTCTGATTTCGGAATACTCTTGGCGGCACATGTCTCCATGTGCCCCATCGGGAAAAACTTTGGTCAACCGCTAATCTACTGAACCCGTATTGCGAGCGATGGTTCAGATGGAACATGGTCCATCTGTCCAAACGCCATTTCACGCTGATCGATTACCTCTTTCCACTTCCGCCGGAAGTCATCCGGCTTCATCACCCAAATGGTCGTAATGTAGTACTTCTTGTAGTCATAGATCGTTGTTGCCTTGGACAAGCTTCGGAACGTAATCGGAACTGCCTTGATCGCAATAGTGGTGCAGGTCTCGTCTTTCCCGACGAAGTACCTGCCGGCGAAAACGACACCATTGCTATCCTTTGCGGACCACGGGGCAGTCTGAAGTAGATCTGTAACCGCCACCATGTTTCGAGCGTTTCTTCGTACCCACTCCTCAAACGCAGCCGGAAAATCATAGACTTCTCTGCGATACTCCTGACGCGCTTCAGTCCCCACCATGCTATGCGCTCCAGTCAGTGGGTCCTTGGCTCGCTCGACTTTCAGAATTCGCCTGCCCTCCGCTGTTTCTTCGAAAGCGGCATTGGACTCGTCGATCTCCTTCTGTATGTATCCAAAAGAACTATCCCCGTCGTCTCCAGTGTCCTTCCATCCAGCGAAATCAAGAGTCACTGGAAGACGTTGGCCGGGCGAATAAAATTCTCTGCCCTTTATACGTTGATTCCAAAACAGGTTGAACTCTTCGGGCTGCAACTCGAGGACGTGTACAGCAGGATAGTCCAGCGCTGGAAAGCGCCAGAGTAGCTCACGTATCATCCAATTACTTGCAGTTCTAATGTCGTCAGTCGAAAGATTAGCTCGAACATCGCCTCGCCAAAGCTGCCTTGTCCCGCTGAGATCGAACACTTCGACACTGATCTCACCGACATATACCGGTGTGGTCTCTGTAGTGGACCGAACCATCCATGACGTTGCAGCAATGCTTGCGGTGCTCCAAATACCTGCGGCAAGAGGGTACCGCGTATTGAACACGCCAGCCCTCTCAGTCAAGCTAAAACCATAGGTTAGGTTCGTCTCGATCTTCTCTTCCTTCACGCCAAAATACAGCCGTATCTTCACGGCCGGTTTCGCACTTTCTTCCCGATAGCCGATGCGCTGAAGGCATTCCGTAACCTGTAATAACAAATACTCCTCGAGAATCTGGTTGCGAGAGGTTTCCGGCTTTCCCACTTCCTGAAGCTCAAGACTAAATTGCGAAGAGTTTGACCAGTCCACATCCGGTGCGCGATAGACCTTGATATCCAAAGGTGGAATGGGTTGTCGTACCAATGCCACACGTTTCGGCGGTGCGCTTGCGCAGGACGAGAGAATTGGACCAGCAGCAAGTATCGCACTCGCAATAAGGACAAATCTAAACGCAGTCCGAAACATGCGGTCTATCATGGGCAGCTCCTCCACAGACAAATTATCTAACAGTGAAGAAATGCAACTTGGGTCGGTTCTTGGCGGCACATGTCTCCATGTGCCCGTCGGGAAGAATGATTAGCCCTTTGCCACGATTGAATTCAGTAACGGCACTAACCATTGTCATTCTGAAAGTCGCGTCTTCAGAAGTTCGCGGCTTGAAGAATCTCTAAACGTCGAATTCGTCTTCGGCGACTCAGTCTTTGAATCGCGGCAGAAATGCACTTTCAAAGATTCTTCACTACGAAGACTACGTTCAGAATGACAATTTCGACGATACTCGCCTAACTGATAAACTGCGAGTGTGCCGAACGCTCTCCCAATGGGGCACTTGACGCCAAGTGCCGCCGAGGAAGGCATGACAAATCGAGTCAATATGCAAAACGGCACCGTTCCGGTGCCGCCGTCCGTTTATCGCGTGCTCAGGATTTCAAAGTCAGCGCGGGGTGGCGGCCAGTGCGGCCCGGAACTTGGCCGCATACGAGAAGCTCGAAAGAAACATCAGGCAAATGGTAATCCACATGAACAGCTCGGGCCGCAGCCATGTCACCGTGGTCGATTCCCAGTCCACGGTATAGGAAATCAGCGTCACGGCTTCGGCGACCATCGCCACCTTGCCGAACATGTTGGACTTCACGACCTCCGCGGTCTGCCGGTAGATGTAGAAAGCGCCCACCACAATGACGCCGTCGCGGGCGATCATCAGAGCGAGAAACGCCCAAGGCAGCGGATTCTCCCGCCACGGCAACGCCAGAAACAGTGCGAGACTGTCCAGCCAGATCTTATCCGCCAGCGGGTCGAGCACTCTCCCCCACTCCGACTCCTGCCGGAACACGCGCGCGATCAGGCCGTCCAGCATGTCGCTGAGCAGTGCGATGCCCATGATCACCATCGCCCAGAAATTGCCATCGCCCTCGCGTCCGCGCCGCAGGAACATGAAGAGGGGAATCAACAGCAACAGCCGCCCCACGCTCAGCACATTCGGCGAGGTCAGGATTCTGCGCGCGTGCTTCGTCGCCTGCCGTCCCATCGGCAGCGGCGAGCGCTGGAGCGGTCTGTCGGCTTCCGGGTTCATCTCATTCAACACTTCGCAGCACGCGGTCGAGCTGCATTCGCGCCCAGTCCTTATCGGCTTCGGTGCCCAACGTGGCGTACTGGGCTTCGGTCAACGGTACCGGGTATTTGCCCGTGAAACAGGCCGCGCAGTAGCGATCGGGATCATCATGCGTGGAATGCAACATCCCCGCTTCGGACAGGTAGCGCAGCGAATCGGCCCCAATGTACTCTTTGATCTGTTCCGGCTTGGCCCAGGCCGCGATCAACTCCTTCCGCGTGGGGAAGTCCATGCCGTAGAAGCACGGCCACTTTACCGGCGGCGACGCCACTCGCACATGCACTTCCTTCGCCCCGGCCCGGCGAATCACGCCGACGAGCTTTTTGAGCGTGGTCCCGCGCACAATCGAATCCTCCACCAGCACCACGCGGCGGTCTTTCAGAACTCCGACGACGGGATTGTACTTGATCCGCGCATTAAACGAGCGCATGAACGGTGACGGATTGATGAATGTACGTCCAATGTAATGGTTGCGGATCAGACCGATTTCGAACTTGATTCCGCTGCGACGGGAGTAGCCGATTGCGGAGGTATTGGATGAGTCCGGCACACTGATCACAATGTCCGCGTCACACGGCGCCTCTTCCGCGAGGATCTTGCCCAGTTTGCGGCGGCGGCGATCCACGGAATCTCCGAAGACCCGGCTGTCCGGTCGCGCGAAGTAGATCAATTCGAACACGCACATATGCAGTTTCGTGTCGGAGTACTGCATCGTTTCGGTCCCGCGCGCGCTGTAGGTCACGATTTCGCCGGGCCGGATATCGCGCTCATAATCCGCGTCGAGCAGGTCCAACGCACAGGTCTCGGACACGGCGATCACCGCGTCGCCCTTCCGCCCCAGGCAAAGCGGTCGGAATCCGTGCGGGTCGCGGGCGACCACCATCTCATCGCGCGACAGCAGGACAATCGAGAACGCGCCCGTCACCCGCCTCACGGCTTCAGCGACTCGCCCGGTCAGCGTAGCTTCGCGGCTGCGCGCAATCAGATGAACGAACAGCTCGGTATCGGACTCGGTCTGGAAAATCGCCCCGTCATCTTCGAGCTCGCGACGGACAACCAATGCGTTGACCAGATTGCCGTTGTGGGCGATCGCCAGCGGGCCGTTTTTGGTCTGCACCACCAGCGGCTGGATATTCGCCGCATTGGAGCCGCCCGCCGTGGAATAGCGCACGTGGCCGATGGCCCGGTTGCCGCGCAGCGTCGCGAACTTACTGTGATCGTTGAACACGTCGGCAACCAGGCCCATCCCGCGGACGTCATAGAGCCCGCTGCCGTCAGTTGCCACGATACCCGCCGATTCCTGGCCGCGGTGCTGGAGCGCGTACAGCGCAAGGTAGGTCAGCTCGGCAGCGTTCGGATGGCCGAAGATGCCGGCAATGCCGCACTGCTCACGGGGTTTGTCGTGTTGTTCGATGGGGTCCTCCGGTTCCGTTCCAAACCTATGAATATACAGCATGGATCAGAGATTGTCAATGTGTCAGGGAAGACCGCGGGCTCGAACCGATACCCACGCTTGCAAGTTCCCAAAGGTATGAGTATCTTTAGGATGGATGAGGAGTTGGGCACCACGAAGCGCGGTGGGCAGCTCCGAAGCCTGACACGTTCCTCTCCCGGTCGCGGCTATTAAATGAAATAATTCAATAGCCTTGCGAGCCTGCAAACCTGCTGGCCATTGGCGGGATGCTGGCATCGCAGATTCAGCGTATTCTGCGCATGCCTCATCGACCTATCACATTTCAGTTCACATTAAAACGAGGTTGAGTTAGAGTGAGGGTACTGATCACCGGAGGCGCCGGATTTCTGGGCCTCCATGTCGCACATTGCTTCGCCCGGAACGGGTGGGAGGTCATCTGTACGGATATCGCCGAGTTCGAGGCGCACGAGTTCCCGGCGGGAACGGTGTACGTCAAGCACGATGTGCGGGACCGGCCCGGCCTGGAGAAGATTCTGAAAGAACGGAGGGTTGACGCGATTGTCCACGGCGCGGCGGCACTTCCGTTATGGAAGCCCAAGGACATCTTTGACATCAATGTGGAAGGCACTCGCAACGTACTTGAGGCGGCCCGGACCTGCGGCGTGAAGCGGGTCGTGTTCGTGTCATCGACGGCGGTGTATGGAATTCCCGATCACCACCCGCTGTTCGAGACCGATCAAGTGCAAGGGGTCGGGCCGTACGGGGAGAGCAAGATTCTGGCCGAAGCGGTCTGCGGAAGTTACCGCGACCGGCTCTGCGTGTGTGTGATCCGACCCAAGACCTTCATTGGCACCCATCGGCTTGGCGTGTTCCAGATTCTCTATGATTGGGTCGAGAGCGGCAAGCGCATTCCGATGATCGGCAATGGCCGGAACCGCTATCAGCTGCTGGAAGTGGACGACCTGGCCGACGCCCTGTATCTGGGCGCTACCGTGGATGCACAGGTGGCGAACGACACGTTCAATGTCGGCGCGAAGGAGTTCATGACGGTTCGCGAAGACATGGGGGCCATGTGCGATTTTGCAGGGAACGGTGCGCGGCCCTGGGGCACTCCGGCCGGACCCGTGAAGCTGGCGCTCAAGACGTTTGAGGCGCTGGGTCTCTCTCCCCTGTACAAGTGGGTGTATGGCACCGCCGATCAGGACAGCTTTGTCTCGATTGAAAAGGCCGAACAGAAATTGGGCTGGAAACCACAGTACTCGAACGCTCAGGCGTTGATTCGGAGCTACCAGTGGTATCTCGCTCACAAGGGCGAGATTCCGGCCGGTTCGGGGATTACCCACCGGATCGCCTGGAATCAAGGCATCCTGAAGTTCTTCAAGCGATTCATGTAGGCAGTGAACGTGCGGCGGCGCGCGTGAATCAGATCCGGGCAACCGATATGCTGAAATCCCACTCCCGACGGTGGTCATGGGTGCTGTTTGTCGCGGCGGTTTGCGGGGGGATCAGCTCCGCCGAGGCGACTCCGGCCTGGACCTACGAACAGATTCGCGCGGAGCAGGCGGCTCGTCCCGCGCACGAGGCGATTCCGCGCTCGCCGCTTGACCGTCGGGGCGGTCGCCTGCCGCTCGACGACCTCGCCTACTTCTACCACTACGATCTGCTCTGTCAGTTCCTCGACGGGATGCAGTTCACCGGAGCCGGGAACAACAACGGCGGCATGATCGAGGGCGAGAGCGGCGGCGATCAGAATATCATCGAAACGGACAATACTCAGGAAGCGATCCGGGTCTGGTCACAGTACGCGTTGTGGACCGGCGACACGGCCCGCTTTCATGAGAACATTCAGCGCGCGCAGGGCTATTGCGGGCGCTTTCCGGCGTGGCATGAGGGTGACGGCGGCGCGCCATATTATTCGGCACATAATATCGGTTGGGGTTTCGAGGCCGTCCGCAAGTATCGCGCGGCCTACGGCGATACCAGTTGGAATTGGTATGCGGATAGTTGCGCAGCCTGGATGACTGGTCACCAGTTGAATTGGAACACGGAGTTGGTGAACGGTTATGCCGAGGCGCTGGGACTGGGCGGGATGTACTATCACGCCGAGTATCGCGGCCGGCAGGACTGGCTCACGCACTGCATCACTCGCGGTCGCACCCTGCGCAGCTGGCTGCAGACGTCTCCGGTGCGCATGCGTTCCGAATCCTGGGCGCTGAGCGGCGGAACGGCGATGTGGGGACTCAGCGAAACGCTGTTTCGCGCTTATCCCGATAGCGGCGCGATCTGGCTGGCGGAGTACGGCGACGAGTTGCAGGTCTGGGAGTCCAACGGGCAGTGGAATCACTCCTTTAATGCGTGGTATGCCAACGCGCAGCATCGCTGTTTTGAGCTGACAGGCGATTCTACGTATTGGAATAATGCCGTTTACATCGGCGACTCGCTGATTGGACTGGACACCGATGCTGACGGCGGGATCTATCCGGGCCGCACCGGTTACTCACCCGCGAACGATCATTCGTGGGTGAGCGCGTATATGGGATGGATGGGTATGGAGCGCGTGATCAATCAGCAGCCGCGCACGGATCTCGCGATCACCGGGCTGCTCTCCCCGTCGCAGACTCTGCCCTTCCTGGCCGGCGACCCGCTCCCGGTGTCACTGCGAGTTGTGAACTCGGGCCGTCAGGCGCTCACAGGAACGGTCACGGCGGTCGCCCCGAATTTCAACGATTTCGCCACCGTGAATCTGGCGACGGGTGCGGACACGGTATTGGATTTCGCGCAACTATGGATCGTGCCTGACGACGACGCACTGCTTCCGTTGACGTCGATCCACTTTGCCCTGACAGCCGTAGGGGACAGCGTTCCGGCGAACGACACACTGACGGCGTGGATCGATATTCGGCACGGCATACGGCTGAGTGGTCTGATTTCTGACCCGATCGACCCGGGCGCCGACGTGACCGGGCATGCACGGGTCTTTCACGAATCCTATCCGGACTCGGTTTGGACCGAGTTTGATGTTCCCGCCAACGGTCCGTACGCGACGGGCGATCGGCGGCTGTTGTCGGGGGTCAACCGGATGGAGCTAAGTCCGCCGCTACGATACCGCGTCGAGTCGCTACAGGCGGAATTGAATCCGCAACCCCCCGACCAGCAGGCGAACTACTCACTGGTGAGAGCAGATATATTGCTGGTGGATGACGATGACGGGCTCGCCTACGAGACCTATTTCAATCAAGCATTCTCCGATCTCGGTTACATCTCGCGCTGCTGGGACCGACGCGGCGGCTTGATCTCCTCATTGGTCGGGTTGCCGATCGTGGCCTGGTTCACCGGAAACGACAGTCTGACCACACTTCAGCCGTGGGACGAGTCGGTGATTGTGGAATATCTGAACTCCGGCGGCAGCGTGCTTCTGACCGGGCAGAATATCACGGACGACCTCGGTCCGGGATCGACATTTCTCGCGACGGCCATGGGCTGCTCGACGCGGAACAACGACACGGATAATCGTAACGTGTCCGGCATTGCCGGCAGTGGCATCGGTGACGATGTGACTCTGTATCTGGTCGGTAATCAGGGAGCGAACAATCAAACGAGTCCGGCTTCGGTCTATCCGATTGCCGGCGCCTTGCCATTCTTGCAATATCAGGGCGATGATCATCAGGTAGCCGGGGTGGCGTTTCATCCCGAATCCGGCGGGTCCTCGATCTTCCTTGGGTTTGGCTTCGAGGCGATTTCGGGGATCAATAGCTCGACCACACGAGCCGAGCTGATGGGCCGCATGCTTGATTGGTTCGAGACGAATGGAGTCGAGGCTCCCGTCCCGCGCGCAATCGCCACGGAACTTTGGCTTGCACCGAATTATCCGAATCCCTTCAACCCTTCGACGACAATCTCCTTTGTCGCCCCGGCCAACGGTCGCGTGGTCACGCTGGATGTATTCAACACACTGGGTCAGCGTGTGGCGGAATTGTACCGGGGCCACGGCAACGGCCAACGCGTCACGCTGCAGTGGAATGCCGGGCGCGCCGCGCACGAGGTGGCCAGCGGCACTTACTGGGTGCGACTGATGTCGGACCGCCGCGCGGTGTCGCGGACCATTCAACTCATTCGGTAGTCGCGATTGCGCTGGCTCTTTGAATTTCGTCGCGGCAATCCCGGCACCGTCTGGGCGTGGGCGACCTACGATTTCGCCAATTCCGCGTTTGCGACGACAATCCTCGCGGTGATCTTCAGTGCATACTATGCGGGTGTGGTCGCGGGCGGTGATACCGGTGTCGAGTTGTTCGGTCGCCGCGTGCCGGGCGCGACGCTGTTCTCCTGGTTTGTTTCCGCCGCGATGGTGATCACGGCCGTACTCTCGCCGCTGTTGGGCGCGTTGGCGGACATCAGTGGTTTGAAGCGACGCTTGCTTGGACTGCACGCGGGCTTGGGAATCCTCGCCACGCTGTTGCTCTTTACGGTTCACGAGGGCAACTGGTTGTGGGGCGGTTTGCTCTTTCTGTTCGGGCAGATCGGATTTGCCGGGGGCAATGTGTTTTACAACGCGATGCTCCACGACCTCGCCGATCCGGCCGACTTCGGCAAGGTCTCGGGCATCGGCTGGGCCTGGGGCTATCTCGGCGGCGGGCTGTTGCTGGCCATCAATCTGGTGATGCTCCAGCAGCCGCAGCTACTCGGGCTTCCGGAACACTCGTTGACGGTGCATCACTGTTTTGTGAGCGTGGCCGTGTGGTGGGCGGTGTTTTCGATTCCGGTATTGCGGATTCCGGTTTCCGCTACTCCGCTCGTGCGGCGGCGCTTGCGGGAAACGCTCCCCGCCGCGATTCGCGACCTGCGGCAGGTCATCCGCCAGTTGCGCGAGCTGCCCCAATTCACGCGGTTCTTTTTCGCGTACTTGTTTTACAATGACGGTGTAGAAACCGTGATCGTGATGGCGTCAATCTTCGGCAGTCAGGAGCTGCACATGTCAACGCCGGAGTTGATCGCGTTCTTCTTGATGATTCAGGGCGTGGCGCTGGTGGGTTCGCTCATCTTCGGCTATCTGGCGGACAAATTCGGCAGCAAGCGCACGGTAATTCTGAGTCTCGCGGGATGGTTAGTGGTCGTGTTGTGGGCGTGGCAGCTCGGAGTTTTCGGGGACGCGCTGACGGAATACTGGCTGGTGGGTGCGATTGCCGCGACGGTCATGGGTGGCTCGCAAGCGGCCTCGCGATCACTGCAAGCGGAGTTGATTCCGGCCAACCGTTCGGCGGAGTTTTTCAGTTTTTTCGGCATCTCCGGTCGGTTCGCGAGCGCAGTCGGTCCATTGATCTTCGGCGCGGCCGTATACTTAACGGGGAGTCTGCGGGCGGGCGTGTTTTCACTGATCGTCTTTTTCGTGATCGGGCTGGTTATTCTCTGGCCGTTGCGGCCGGAACTGGGTCGGCGACAGGCGGCGGCGTTTCAGGTCTGAATTTGAGGAGCATCCATGGTCCGACGGTTACTGGTTTTGATGATGCTGGGGTGTGCGGTTTCAGTCTGTCCGGCACAATCCGGTGCGGAGAGCGCCGACTTGTCTTCGATGTTGTCGCTGTTCTCCGCCCATGCCGCCAACGGCGCCGTTCGATTGAACTGGAGCCTGGATACGCAATCGCCGGCCCTCGTGAAGTTCCGAGTCTATCGCGGATACGAGGAGGTGGGCAATTTCGCGGTACTGACCGAGATTTCGAGCAACTCGCGAACGGACAGTGCGGACTATTCTTATAACGACACGGAAGTCCGCGAGAGCGTCAGCTATTTTTACAAGATCTCATCGTTGACGCAAAGCAGCGAGTCGATTTTCCCTGTCGTAATCTCGGCCACGCCGACGCGGGACGCGGATTCGGTGGCCAAGTCGCTGCCGCCCGTTGCGCTGCTCTCCGGACAGCAGATTACGTTGTACGTACGCAAGCCGGGTCACGTGCGACTCGAACTGCGGTCTGATGCACCGCGGGTGCTGGTCGATGAAGAGCTGCGGCCCGGGATCTACGAATTCGAGCCGCCGCATGCACCGGGTGCGCGGACGCGGCTGCGGGCCACGCATGACTCAGACTACTTCACGGAGACGGAGTGGCCGATGAAGTAGCTTGCAGCTTCGCCGGATTCTTGAAAAACGCCACCGATTCGGTGGCGTTTTGATGATTCCAGGTCGGCCCAACGGGGATCACGGCGATTTGCGCGCGGCTTGGATTCGTCGCAGGAATTCAGGGTGAATATCGGGTCCTGCTCCGATGATATCGCCGCTGTGCAGGAAGGCACGGCCTCCGTCGAAATCGGAGCAAATGCCTCCCGCCTCTTCCACGATCATCGCGCCGGCGGCAATATCCCACGGCGCGAGATGGTGTTCCCAGAAGCCGTCGAATAGGGCTTGTGCGGTCCAACAGAGGTCCAGCGCGGCGGAGCCGGCGCGGCGGATGGCGCGGCAGTGCGGGAACAGCGCGGCGAACTCGCGCAGATACACCGGCAGCTCGTCGTGGTAGCGGCGCGGAAATCCGGTGGCGATCATGCCGTCGGACAGCCGGCGCTTGGCGGTGGCGCGCAGCCGCTTGCCGTTGCGGTAGCTGCCGCGACCTTTCGCGGCATAGAAGCAGTCACTGCTGACGGGATTGAACACGATTCCGCAGAGCAGATCGGCGTGCGATTGATCGCCGCTGGCGGCCAGTCCGATGCTCACGGCAAAGACGGGGAAGCGCTGGACGAAATTCGTGGTGCCATCGAGCGGATCGACATACCAGACCGCACCGCTGCCGCCAACCTCCGTGCCCTCTTCCGCTACGATGGCGATTTCGGGCGTTTCGCGGTGCAGGAATTCGGTCACGGCGCGTTCGACGGCGAGATCGGCGGCGGTGACCAGATCGCCTTTGGCCTTTTCGTGAATTTGGGATTCGCTAAGCTGCTGCCAGTATTGGAGCAGAATGCGACCGCCAATCTCCGCGGCGCGCGCGGCGAGGTGCAATTCGGGAGCGAGGGATTTCGCGTGGGCAATGACGTGTTCGTTCACGGGTGGGAAATTGGAGCATCCGTCGCGGGTCCGGTCGCTCGGGACCCGCGACAGGCGACAAGATACGAAGACTATTTGCCGGAATCAACTCGCGGCGGTCTGGCACGCCAGCCGGAGTTCAAGGCGCGTCGGCTCATCGATGACGGAGGCCTGCCAGTCGTGACTATTGAAGCGGGCGAGGTAAGTCTCGAGCAGTTCCGAACCGGGCACCTCCACGAGCGGGTGCAGCGATGTGACTTCGATCGAGAGTTCTATCCGCTCGTTGCTCAGTCCGGTCTTGAACTTCATCGTCAGCATTCCGGCCTTGGGATCCTGACGCGTGATCGCGTAACACGCGAATTCGTCAATCAGGGCCGCGAGCTGACCGTACACGAATGAGACGGACGGCAGGTCGGGGTGCAAGTCGAGTTCTTTCTTGACGCGATGCTTGAATTGCAAATTGCTGTCAAGGAAGCGCACTTCACTTTCGATGAGGTCATTCAACGGGTAGAAGTCCGGCGAAACGCCGCTGGTGTTATTGATTCGCTGAACGAGGGAGTGCAGAATATTGGCGAGGTGTTGAGCATTACGACTGAGGATCTCGACATTGGTTCTGTTGCGTTCGAGCTGGGCGGCCAGATCGCGGCGCTCGGTGGCGGCATCGCGGCCGTTGTCGATCAGGTGCTGAATTTGTTCGGCCCGATGTTCGAGCAACTGCGTCGCGCCGAGCACGCCGGAGAGCGGCGTGGCCATGTTATGGATGATGCCCGGGAGGAGCGAGCCGAGGAACGCCAGCTCGACGGTGGCGAGTTCCAGGTCGTGTGGTGATTTATCGACATCGCGGGCGGCGGACTTCGCGGGCATGTGGCTGAATCTCATCATAGTTCACGCACTCCAGTCATCGGTAATTTGCAAATTCTCAGTGTTGGGCAGGCAACGGCAATTCTTAGGTCATGCAATTCCATTCACTATCGCTATCGGTCGCATCGCGGGCGGCGGCTCGCCGCCCAGCGCGGAGTCGTACGGGATCCGGCGAGTCCGCGGAATTCCGTTAGCTTGAAATGCAAATGCGGGACCGAAACCGTGGCATTGTTCCCGCCCCGTTCGTTGCGATCGCGCGGCGGAATTCGCAACCCATTGCGGCCTTGTTGCTGAAAGGCGCTCGCCGAGCCGTGCGTCCCCGCGCGGCCGGAATCTGAGGCATTTGATGCCGATTGAAGCACACCGGAGTTTGATTGCCGCCAATTCCGGCGGGGACACAGTCCCCGCTCGGCGGATTCCGATTTCGGCAACAAGCCCATTGCGGCCTTGCGCGTGTCGCTGGTCTTGTCCGTCGTCGGCTCCGAGTCCGGCAGATCGCATACGGTTTTCGGAAAATGCAAACGCCCGGTGGCAACCGGGCGTTGGAAAGATCGATGTCGCGGGGACTACACTTGAGCGGTCACCGGGACCGGCTGTTCGGCGCGATCGTCGAGCATGGTGGTGGCGCCCCAGGACTGCAAGCGAGAATCGCGAGTGAGAAGCACGACTTGACGACCGGCGGCGATGCGTTGGATGGCCTCCCGCAGACGGGTAATTCGCCGCTCATCGATGCGGGCAAACGGTTCGTCCCAGATCACCGGGGCATCCTCGACGCCGTGCAGTCGTTCGAGCAGGGCGAGCCGAACCGCGCACCATACCAGATCGGCGACTCCGTCCGACAGGCGTGCCACGTTTCGCGTGGACCCGTCGGGCAGCACCAGGTTGAGTTCTCCGCTCGTCAGGGTCGCACCCGCAAACGCGCCATCGGTGAGCTGCGCGATCCGTGCGGAGATCAACTGTTGCAGTTCTGACACGAATCGGCGATCGAGCTCGGCCAGCTCCGTACGCACGGTATCGGCCAGGCCTTGGGCGGTCTGGACTTCACGCTGTACGGAATCCAGCTCCGATCGGCGTTCGGCGAGCTCGAAGCGGAGGGAATCCAGGGACGGCTCGGCGGCCAGGGCGGCCGCGACCTGCTCGACGCCGAGCTTCTGCAATTCGTCCTGCGTTGCGCCGATGGCGACGTCATTCACGTCAATGGATTCGGCGGCAGTCTTCAGCTGGCGAGCATATTTCGCGGCGTAGTCGGCGACCGATCCCTGCAACAGGTACAGCGGTTCGAGTTGAGCGAGCCGTGCTCTCACGTCGTCAAATTCTTCCGCGAGCAGCGCTTCGCGGGCGCGCAATTCGTCGAGCGCCGGGAGGCGACTGATTTCGGCGTCGAGTCGCTTGATTTCGTCTCGCTGCGACGCCAGCGCGTTCCATTCGAGGTTGAGCGATTCGGGGTCACCGGTGGCGAGTAGTTCACCGGAGGCGGCGGTCAATTGATCGAGACGTTTTTCGACCACCGCGAGTTCATCAGTGATGCGGCGGACGGAGCTTTGCTGCATGGCCGATTGCTCGAGGTCGCGGATCCGCGCCGTAAGCGCGGCGCGCAACGCCTCGTATTCAGCCGTCTGCTCGGCGATATAAGCCTGTGTCGCCGCCAGACTCGTCTTAAGCGCGGCAAGTCGGGCTTCCAATTCCACGATTTCGACGCCGTGCGTGCCGCCTTCGCTATACTCGCGGAGTGCGTCGTGCAGTTGGGCGTAGCGCAGTTGGAGTTCCTGCAACTGTTCGAGGGAGCCGCGGACCTGCCGGGGTTCCATCGCCGTGACCGCGGCGGGGAGGCGTTGTTCGAGCTCGGCGAGCTGTTTTTGGAAGGCGCGAACCTTTCGCAGTTCGATCTCGCCATCGGGCCGGTCGAGCTCGGCAAGTTCCGCTACGGCGGTGAGGTAGCCCTGATACTTCGTGAGCGCCTCATCGAGGTGCCCGAATCCCGCGAGCGGAGATAATAGTTCTTCGAGGCGCGCGATGCGATCCCGGGTTTCCTTGAGCCTGGCCTCGGACATCGCCTGCGCGCCGACGATGGAATCCAGTTTTGATTCCGCGTCGCGATGGAGGAATTTGCGCGCGACGAGCGTGAGGCCACTGGCGATCACGGCGGCAAACAGCCCGATATCCCAACCAGCGGCGGCGGTTCCGATAGCGAATCCGATCGCGGCGACGGCGACGGCCCAGGTGATGCGCACCGTCGGCTTGATCGTCGCGGTCGCCAGTTCGCGGCGCTTGGCGAGTTGTTCGGCATCGGCGTTCAGCGTGGCCAGAATGCGGCGCCGGTCGGACAGTTCGCCGAGCAGATCGGGAGTCGTCGGGGGCAGCCGATCGTACCCCGCGAAGTCCCGGACCAGCCCGGCTTTGATTTCGCGGCGGCGGGTATCCCGGCGGCGCTCATCGTCAGCCGCAACAGCATCGGCCAGTGCGGCCTGAGCGGTGGAGGACAGTTTCAGATCGACATACTGCAAGAGATGCAGTCGTTGGTCTTCATTGAGCGGCGCAAGGTCGGCGAAGTCGTGCGCAATCTGGTTGGCAAGGCCGTCCTGTTGCCGAATCAACTCGATCCGGCCCCGCTGCAGGGCGATCAGGCGTTCGTCGATCTGTTCAATTTCAGTGCGCAGATTTCGCTCTTCAGCCTCTTGCTGGCGCACATCGGGTACCTTGAGCGCCGCCAGCTCATGTGTGGCGGTCTCGACGGCGCTGTGTGCGAGCCGCCGGTCATTTTCGATGACATCGAGCTGACTTCGCAGCTCGCGTTCCAGATCCCGGGCGGCGACATAGCCCTGGACCAAATCCGGGAGATTGGGTGGAACGGAGGCGAATTTTCGTTCGAGATGGTGCAAGCTGGCGTGCAGCTGCAGCGCGCGCTCCCGTGCCTCTTCGATGGTACGGACAGATTCCCGGATTTCCTCGATCCAGGTGTGAACCCGCTGCGCGCGATCGGCGAGCTGGCAGATCTTGCGAAGTTCTTCGTGCTCGGCCTTGAGCATTTCGCCGGTAGCAATCAGGTCGGCCAAATGAAGCGTCTGCTCGTTCTGTCGATTACGTTCGCGATCGAGTTCGGATTGCAGTGCCTCGACGTGGCGGAGCCGCTGTTCGGCGGAAGTGACCGCAAGGAGGCAGCCGGCCAGCTTGCCCTCGCTGCCCGTTTCGCCGGTCAAGGCAACCAACCGCGCGGTCCAGGTAGCCAGCTCGCGCTCCGACGGGGCGCGAACGATGAGTCGGAGTTGGTCCCAGAGTGCTCCATCCAAGGTTAGAGCGAGCCGGCCAGACATGACAAGGTGGGGCTGCAAGACAGTAGCCAACCCCGGCTCGGCTTCGCGATCCGGACCCGCAGCGGCCATCGCGATGGAACTCCAACCGGCGGTTCGCTTTACCCATATGATCTGGCGATCCCCGTTGGTGAAATCGAGGGCGGCCTGAGCGGACCAGCTTTCTTGGGACAGCTCGACCTGGAGCAAGGTAGCACCGGCCGCCGCGAGAGCTTCAGTCAGCCCATCGCGTTGTTCGGGCGGACCGAACAGTGCAGATAGAGCGGTCGTGATGAGGGATTTGCCCGAGCTGTTACCGCCGTGGATCACGACCGTGTTGGCAGCCGGCAGGTGAACATCAATAACCGAGCCTGGGATCAGTTGGGTAGATCCGTTAAGTCGAAGTCGAGTCAGACGCACAATCAGTCCTCGAGTTTTCGCGAGCAATTACGAACATAAGTCCCCGTCATTTGGCGACTTTCAGATCGAACCATCCGCGCTGGGATCGCCGGAATCGGGGCGGGCTGAGTAACAGTTGCCTTAGGCTTCAATATACCAATGTACAAACGAGAATTCAAGTCGAACTTGAGAAGCTAACCACTTGGTTCCGAAAGTATTTAGACATAGCGGCGGGCCGGGAGAGAGAGCGGTCCTCTTGTGAGAACGAAGCAGTATGGTTCAGTCCGAGCGTATTTGACCCGCTTGGGCGGAGCAGCACGTCTCGGCAGATTCTGCGAAAGAGCGCTCAGCCGCGGGCGGTCAGGCGTCCCGGCGGGCTGGATTCTATCCGAATAATTGGTTAACTTGGCAGGTGTTAAGACGATGCAGTCGGCATTTAGCGGCGGGAGGTAATAATGGCGGCGGGCAGGTGCGGACTAATGCTCATGTTGCTGATTGGCCTTGCTCCGGAAACGGTCTGGGCGGTCGATTATGTGGTGCTACGGGACGGCAGAACGGTGCAGGGAGCGATCTTGCGTCTGGATTCCATGAGCATCACGATGACCGACTGGGAGTATCGCACGTTGCTTCAGCCGCCGTTGCAGGTGTACACCAAGGACGAAATCCGGAGCATCTGGTACGCTCAACCTGAGCAGGTGGTGCGACAGCGCATATTATTTCGTCCGCGGCCGAAACAGATTGAGTTGGCCGGGGGGCTGGCCTTTCAGACCACGGCCGGAACGGATTACGACCGGGAGAGCATCGGGCAAGTCAGCGTGATCTGCGGGATGTCGGCAGCGCGATGGTTTGGATTTGAACTCGACGCGATTTACACGGGGCCGAGTGGCAGCTCCGGATTTCAGCGGGGATTCCAGACATTGGCGAATCTGGCGGTGTATCCGGTCACCTGGCGCGGCATTGTTCCGTTTGCGGTGGCGGGCGGCGGTGCGGCGATTGACGTGCCGTTCGACCGGCTCGTGCTGACGCGCAGCGACGATGTGGGAAACGTGGCGGATATCGGAGTGGGAGCGAAGGCCGGGGCGAACGGGATCGGCGCACGATTCGAAGTTCGCCATCATTTCTACAGTTGGAGCGTGATCCGACCTGTCGATCCGAGTGACTGGTTGGGGCCGATGCACCGGGTTCGGGTTGAGGCGGACATGACGGACATTCGTTTGTCATTGTTTGCGTACTTTTGACGGAATGCAGGACACCGCAGATGAAACTGACAATGCGAAACAGGTTGATAGCGGCCGCAAGCTGCGCGATTGCCGCAGTCCTCTTGACCACGAGTGCCGCGATTGCGACGGGACTGACGTGGCCGGCTACGCGTGAGCTGGAGGGGTTGCACGCGTGGGAGTTGCGGGATGCGCCAACCGGGACCCCGTTTGCCGGATGGCAATTGCTGGGGAGCACGCTGTTGCACGGGCCGGTCGTGGCGATCGGAACGCCGGTAGCCGCCGGGGATGGCAGCGCGGAGACGGTGATCGCGATGCTGAAGCAGGCGGGCGGCGACGACGCCGAGTTCGTCGTCGCATCAGATCGGGTAGTCGGTTCGCTACGGCGGATTCACTACGGAGAGCAGCGTGCCGGGCTGCCGGTGATCTGCGGACGAGCGGATGCGACGCTGAATCAGCGCGGGGAAATCATGCGCTGGGGGTTGCGCTCACATGCCAGTTTTCCGGTTCGCGACAAACACCTGTTGGATATGGCAAGTTGTGCGGAGCAATTCCCGCGGTTCTCCGGCGAGCGGGGCTGGGTGGTAGAGCGGAGTTCTGCGGCGTGGTTTCCGGACGACGAGCGGCGCGACTTGATTCCGGTGTATTGGGTGCGGATCGCCGGGACTCTGCCGGAAGAACGATGGGAGGGGATTGTCAGCGCGGTCAGCGGGGAGATCCTGCTGGAATGGCCGGGCATTGCCGAGGAGACGGTGAGCGGGACGGTGACCGGGCCGTATTGGCAGCCGTACATTCAGAGTCCGGTGCAATTCGCGGGATTCGCGCATTCGACGGTTTACGTTGACAGCGCTTCCACGATCACGGACATGGACGGCGGGTACTCGATTGACCGGCCCAGTCCGGAGTGGATCTCGGCCCGGCTGCACGGACCGTACGTGGCGGCGGAGAATGAGGACGCGCCCCCGGGAGATCTGCACCGGAATTTGAGTCCGCCGTACGCTCCGACGAACCTGCAGTGGAGCACGGGTGAGGCGGCGGCGCCCGAACTGAACCTGTTTTATCACACGACCCTGATTCACGACTGGTACAAGGTGCTTGATTCGGCGTTTGACGCTTTGGACTACCCCATGCCGGCGGTGGCGAATGTGGGCAGTGGATACGACAACGCGTTTTGGAACGGTTACGGGACGTATTACGGTTCGGGGAGCACTTATCAGAATTTCGCAATGTTCAGCGACGTGATCTATCATGAATATACGCACGGGGTGACGGACGGAATCTACCCGGACGGAATGCTGCCGTACATCGATCAGCCGGGCGCGTTGAACGAAGCGTGGTCGGACTATATCGCCTGTTCGATCAACGGCGATCCCTTGATGGGCGAATATCTGCTGCCGAATAACCCATACAGCGCGTTTCGGGACTTGGAGAATGATCTCGTTTTTCCGCAGAATTGGCAGGGCGAGGTGCACGCGGACAGCCGGTTTGTGTCGGGCGCGCTATGGCGAATCCGGGCGGCGATGGGATTGGAGTTTACGGATGCGCTGGCGCATTTCGCGCGTTACGGGCTTGCGGAGACGTTTCTGGACTATTTGATTTCGGTGCTGGAGACGGACGACGACGATGGGAATCTCGCCAATGGAACGCCGCACAGCACGCTGATCTACAATTCATTTGGGATTCACGGCATTGGTCCCGGCGACCGGCCGCAGTTTGAGATCCGGGAGCTGAGTTACGTGGCGGACGGCAGCGGCGGCAGTATCGGCAACGGCAACCGGTATATGGAGCAGGGGGAAACGGTTGCGCTGAATTTCACGCTGGCGAATGCCGCGCCGCTCTATCCGCCGCCGGCGGAGAACGTGGACGTGCAGGTCATGACGGCCGACGAGAGCGTGACCATTGTGAACGGCAGCCAGACGATTCCCGTGTTGCCGGCCGGGGCGCAGCAAGCGCTGGCCACAGTGTTGTTGCAGATCGCGCCGGGCGGAGCGGATCGGTGGCTGGAGCTAACCATTCACATCACGGCGAATGGCGGGGCGGTGACGTTTGATCACGCCTTCGAGTTCACGATCGGCCGACCGCATATCCTGATTGTGAGCGATGACCCGAATACGAATGTCGAGCACTTCGTGGTGGATGCGATCCGGGCGCAAGGGCGTGTGTTCGAGCGTGTGGAGCCGACGGGGGATCATGCAGTCGGTCCGGAGTTCTTTCCGTTGACAGGAATGGTGGTCTGGCTCTCGGGCAACCAGTCCGGCTCGATTATCACGGAGGAGGACCAGGATCGTCTTGAGCAGTTCATGACCGCGGGTAACAAGGTCGTGCTTTCCGGGCAGAATATCGTTGACGATTTGGCGGGGAGTGATTTTGCGACCCGGGTGTTGGGAGTGGAGATTACGACCGACAGTCTGTTGAGCAATGCGGTGACGGTTTGGGACACGCCGCTGCCGATCGGAGCCTGGTATCTGATTACCGGTTCGCGCGGGGCGGCAAATCAGCGGCAAGTGAGCGCGTTGACGCCGACCGGAGATTCTCGGCTGGTGGGGCGCTACAGTCGAACACCGAACGGCCCGGGTGCGATCCTGGAATTTGGCAGCGGGAATGGCCTGCTTTTTGGATTCGGAATCGAGGCGGTTTCAGGGATGGCGACCGGCTCGGCTCCAGTTGAGGAGTTGCTCACGTCACTGTATGAATGGGCAGGGCCCTTGCTGGACGCGCCCGGGGAAGTCAGACGGGCAACGGTACCGGAGCAGCTCGCAGTCCAAGCGGTTTACCCGAATCCGTTCAACAGCGTGACCTCGTTGGTGTATGCCGTCCCGGAACGCCAGCTCGCGAGCCTGCAATTCTTCGATGTGCTGGGCCGGCTGGTCGAAACGCACACGCTGACGGGGTCCGGGGCGTATCAATGGAACCCGCAGGTATCGTCCGGCATCTACTTCGCCCGGTTGAAGAGCGAGCACGAAGTTTCGCCGGCCGTTAAGCTGATGCTGATGAAGTAGTCCGATTCCGGCGGCGCCAGGACCTGCCGCTCGACGTCAGACGAGCGCCCCCCCTCCGTGAACGGAGGTGAGCATAGTCAAAACCCCGTCTCCATGAGGCGGGGTTTGTGTGTTGCTGAAGAAGATCATGCGGGTCGAGCGGCGCTATCGTCGGTTCTGACAGCCGGGACAGAAATAGGTCGAACGCTGGGCTTGTACGATCCGGCGGATCGTGCCATGACAACGAGAACAGGGCTCGCCTTCCCGATCATAAACCCGGAAGTGCTTTTGATAAGAGCCTTCCATGCCATCGGGACTCATGAAGTCACGCAGCGTGCTTCCCCCCTGCCCCAGCGCGCGTGTGAGCACGGCGGGAACCGACTTGGTCAGGCGTTCGCATTGTCGAAGCGAGAGCCGGTTGGCCGGAACGCGCGGGTCAATCTCCGCGACCCAGAGCGAGTCGGAGGCGTAGATATTGCCGATGCCGGCCCAGATCGATTGATCGAGCAGCACGGGCTTAATGGCCATACTGCGCGAGCGCAGTCGATCTCGCAGTTCGCCGGGCGCGACGGTGGTGTCCAACGGTTCCCAGCCGAGGGCACGGAGTGCGGGAATCTCGGCATCGTCGGGATAATACTGGATTGTACCGAGCGTGCGCACGTCGCGAAAAGCCAGTGTTCGCGCGCCGGGTTGCAGTTCAATCCAGGCCCGTTCATGATCGAGTGCCGATCCGCCTTCACGGACGTAGAGACGGCCGGACATGCGCAGGTGCAGGACCAGTGTCCCGTGATCGAGCTTGAGCAGAATGTACTTGCCGCGACGGTTGACGGCGACGATTTTTCGACCACGGATGCGGCGTGACACCAGCGCGGGCGTTTGCGGCAGCAGCTGACGGGGAATGGCGAACTTCGCCGACTTGATCAGCGCGCCCACGACGTGGGGCCGGAGCTCCCGCACGACAGTCTCGACTTCAGGCAATTCCGGCACGTGCCCTCCACATCAAGTAGTCTCCTGCAAGGTAGAATGAACCGGCGACGAGACCGAGCTCGGCGCCACTCGACTCATGCAGCCACTGGAACGCTTCGGGTTGCGCCAGAGGCCTGGCGGGAATTCCGAGTTCGGACGCGATGGCGGCCAGTTGCCCGGCGGCCAGGCTGCGGGGGGTTCCGAGGTCCACGGTGCGCAGTGCCTCGACCACACCCACCAGCGGTCGCAGCGATGCGAGCGCGTCCTTATCCTTCATCATGCCCACGACCGCGGCGATCTTACGGTTGGCATGATCGCGCCGGAGTGTGTCGCCCAGCGCGGCGAATGAAATGGGATTGTGGGCGACATCCAGCAAGACGTCGGGCGTTCCCGGCAGCAGCTGCTGTCGGCCGGGCAACACGGCATTGCGCAAGCGGCCGCGGATCTCGTCAGGCGGGAGATTCGGACGGAGTTCACGGGCAACGCGAATCGCCAGTACGGCGTTATCGCGCAAGTGCGGCGCCGCCGAAGTCAGGTTAATGTTTGGGATTTCACCGAATTCGTCCGCGTAATCGAAGTGACATCCGATGCGCGGCAGCGCCGTGAATTGGCGACCTTGCCAGCAGGCGCGCGCGTGGCGATCGCGACAGGCTCGGTCATAGACCGCGGCCGCTTCGGCCGGCTGTCGTCCGATGACTACCGTTGAATCGGGTTTGATAATGCCGCTTTTGTCCGCTGCGATTTCGGTCAGGGTGTGGCCCAGAATATCGGTATGATCGTAATCCACGAGTGTCAGTACGGCGAGCGATTTCGCGAGCACGTTGGTTGCATCCCACGATCCGCCCAGTCCGGTTTCAACAATGTGTACCTGCGGATGAAACTTTCTGGCGACCCACAAGTAGAATACCCATACCATTTCGAAGTAAGTCAGCGTCACGGCCGGTTCCCGCTGCAGTTGCTCGCGGATTTCCGCGATTCCTTCATTCCAGACGTCATCGGCGAGCGAATTGCCGTTCAGCCGCACGCGTTCTTTCACGCTGACCAGATGCGGGCTGGAGCAGGACAGCGTCGTCAGCTCGGGCGAGAGCAGTTGTTCGAGCAGTAGAACGACACTGCCTTTGCCCTTGGTTCCGGCAATGTGAACGGCGTTGGGGAGATCGAGGGGGAGTTGGAGGCGCTGACAGGCGGAGAACGTCGGATCGAGCTTCGGCGTTCCGCGATTCCCGCCCACGGGGAACGTGTGCTCGTAGTTAACGAGCGAATTCAGGTAGGCTTCGAAGCGGACTGGCGCGGGAGCGGGCAACTTAGGCGGTCGGTGGGGTCAGTAGAATGATCCCAAGATAGCGGATCACGCGCAAAGGAGCAAGCGCGCGTCGCGAGGCAGGAAGAGGCGTGGTGCGAGATCAGGTTTTCTTAGCTGACCCAGTCACGGGCAGAAATCGAAAGGCGCGCAAGATTCCTTGCCATAACAAGTTCGCGGATTTTCGATGACTCTGAGAGCTTGAATTCTCATGAATTTCGCGTGCATCAGCGGGTCGGAAGGGGACGTGATTTTGGTCCGTCCATTGATCGAATTCAGGTTCGCTGCGCTTCATGGTGGGCAGTCAATTATGGTTGAATCAGGCGATTTTGTGCTTGCGGAGAGGGGCTGTGAGCACTATATTTAGTACGGTCGCGCAAAAGCCCGAGGGTGGTTCAAGTCCACCGGAATCAATTGGTTGAAAAGCCCTAAGCGAACCCATGACCTGTGAAGGAGATGAGCATGCCCAAGTTTGAAGAGACTATGGAAAACAGCCGGATTTTTCTGACGTACAGCTTGGCGATGACGATGTTAGGCAAGTCGGCACAAATTCTGGCTGAGCGCGGAGCGGATCCGAAGGCCATGAGCTTCATCACGACCGGTATCGAGTTGTTGGCTAAGCAACTTCGTGAATACGCGGATCACAAGGATCTGGAGGACGGCGCGGAGACAGAGCTTGAGAAGCTCTGTAAGGCACTCGATATCAAGCGCGCGGACTAAACGGGCACAAGCGCGATCCGGGTACTCGGGCGTGTACCCGCCGCATCAGACCTGGGCAAGATAATCAGATAGGGTAGGCCGGAACCACGAGGTTCCGGCCTTTTGTATTTCGTTCGCGGCAGAATTCCGCGATCAGGTCTTTTTCATTTTGCGCATCTTTTTCTCCAGCAGGCGCAGGACCTTCTGCGCGACCTTGTTGGGGATAGTGCGGCCGTTTTCCCAGCGGTTAACGGTTGCGAACGTGACGCCGATTTCGTGTGCGAAACTCTCTTGAGTCATGTTGAGTTCCTGACGCAGCTGGCGGATTCGTTCGTTGTTGAATTCGCCGTCATCTCCGGAATTGCGGCGGATGAACGGACGGGTGAGCGGAGTGGTGGACATGGGAGTTTCCATACTTATCTTGATTCAGTTGTGATTGGATTATGGCGTCCTGTCATATAGTTGAGCAAGGAACGTGCCCACACGGAGTAGCAAGCTATCCTGCATGAAGGGTGGTTCGGCGGCAAGGCATATAATGATGTTAAACAATCGCTTACAATTACGGATAGAGTTAATCCGATTTAAGTTATCGCTGGAAATGGAGCAAAAAAATACCCCGCCGGTAGGCAGGGAGTATCGGGGCTTTGGGCCAGGCCGGGGTTCAGCGCAGGGTCTTGCGTTTGGTCAAATACTTGACCAGCGCTTCGCCGAAGTCGGTCTTGGTATTGAGCACATGGTAGTCGATGCTGTCTTCGCGGCAACCGCGCCGCAGGCGCTCGACGAAGTCGGCGATCAGTTGTTGGTACTCTTTGCGGAGATGCCAGGGCTGGGTCGGCATCTGTTCAGACGTTTCGAGATCGCGGAAGCGGACATCGCCGCTGTAGGCAAAATCAAGTTCGCGCGGGTCAAGAATATGAAAGACCAGCACTTCATGGCCGTCATGGCGGAAATGACGCAGACCGGAAAGGACACGCGCGGGATCATCGAGTAGATCGGACAGCACGATAATGAGCCCGCGGCGCGTGATACGCTCGGCGACCGAGTGCAGGTTCTTGGCGATATCGGTTTGCGCGGACGGCTGCGCCTTCTCCAACTGACCCAGCATCACGTTCAAATAGGAATGTACGGAACGCGGGGGGAGATAGTGGCGAATCTGCTCGTCGTACAGGCAGAGGCCGCAGGCATCGCGCTGCTGAATCATCAGGAACGCGAGTGAGGCGGCGAGATACGACGCGTACTGGAACTTGGTGATGCCCGTGGTCTCGAAGCTCATCGAGTTCGACATGTCGAGCAGCAAGTACGCCTTGAGGTTGGTTTCCTCTTCGTACTGCTTGACATAGAAGCGGTCAGTCTTGGCATAGACTTTCCAGTCGAGATTGCGCAGCGGATCACCGGGCATGTAGGCGCGGTGTTCGGCGAACTCGACGGAGAAGCCGTGATAGGGGGACTTATGCAGGCCCGCGATGAAGCCCTCGACGACCATGCGCGCGCGGAGCTGCATGTTCTTGAGCCGGGAGACGACTTCGGGCCGGAGGTAATCGTGGGGAGTGGACAAGGTTACTAAGGCTTTCGACCGTATTTGACCAGTGCCGCTTGGCAGACAAGTCTCCAGACTGATGAGAAATCAGACGGCAAATTCACGATCTCTACATAATGCTCGACGTTCAATCCCGCGGTCTCTTCAAGGATCGGAGCGAGGGCGTGGGATAAGAAAGACGGACTGATTGCAGTTACTCCGGCAAAATCGAGCACGACTCGTTCCCTTCGCCACGAATCGCCATATGCTGACCTCACCGACTGAGCGAGCTCGGCCGAGAGCGCAGTCGTTCCGCCAATGATCGAATTAACGAGGAGATTCATTTTGACGGCCAATTGAGCGCGACCAGTGTCCCGGGGAACGCGACCGCGTTCATATATGCTCGAGTCTCTTCGATGTCAGAGCAATAGACTCCGTTACGCGAGAATACGTAAACCCGACCGCCTAACTCGGATGTCATCTCCTTGAGAAATGGCAGACCCTGACCAGAATGCCGCTTGGGATCACCAGCGCTAACTCCGATCTTGAAACTCTCAAGCAGCAACTCGTCATCTGTCATGCTCGAAAATTGAGCGAGCCGGGAAAGGTGCGCCGGGATAGTAATCCCATAGTCGCAGATTGAGAATTGTAGTTCCTGTTCAGCGTTTCGATACTGAACACCGATTGCGCCGCCGCAGCTCGACTGACTATGAGCGAATACGTTGTTCATCAGTTCCCAAATAGTCGATTCAAAGCGGTAGACCAGATCGGACACGCCAGCGAACAATGGCACATACAATTCAACGATTTTGCGGATGAGGTAGTCGTCGGGTTGTGCGAAAACACCCCACAGCTTTGAACTATCATGACCTGCTGAGTATAAGAAGTCCACGGCGTTGGTGGCTTCGATATCCCATCCCGGTCGCGGATCGACTTCGGACGGCTCAATGTGCGTAATCGTGGCGCCGAGAACGTTGAGCTTCGGTCTAAGGGCGCACATCATCGCGAGAAATGAAGCGTCCGTTGCTGAAGCATCGCGCGCGTCTATTTTGACCCTTGACGCACCAAGGGCGACATTACGAAATAGACAGGTTAGCTCCGCTGCAACGTTCGTGCGAGACTGATGGTCCATAACCGACGACAGCCGCAAAGTCGCTTCATTAGCCACAGCCTTCATTGTCAATTTTGGAGTAACCGCTCCACCAGCTGCTCGACTTTGATGCCATCCGCTTCGGCGCTGAAGCTCAACACGAGGCGATGGCGCAGAACCGGCAGCGCGACAGAGCGCACGTCGGCGATATCGGGGGTGGGGCGACCGTCGAGGGCGGCGCGGGTCTTGGCGCCGAGAATCAAGTACTGCGAGGCGCGCGGGCCGCAGCCCCAGCTGACATAGTCCTTGATGAATTGCGGCGCGTCGGCGGAATTGGGTCGCGTCTTGCGCACGAGCTTGACGGCGAATTCGACGACGTTGTCGGCCACCGGGACACGCCGCACAAGGTCCTGCAGGTCAGAAATCTGCTGCGATCCGAGCACTTTGTTGACGCTTTGCACGGCCGCGGAAGTTGTGGTCTTGACGATGGTCTGCTCTTCGGCGAGCGACGGATAGTCCATCCAGAGCATGAACATGAAGCGGTCGAGCTGCGCTTCCGGCAGCGGATAGGTTCCCTCCTGCTCAATCGGGTTCTGCGTCGCGAGTACGAAGAACGGCTCTTCGAGCTTGTAGGTTTGTCCGGCAGCGGTGACCTCGTGCTCCTGCATCGCTTGCAACAGCGCGGCCTGCGTTTTGGGCGGCGTGCGGTTGATTTCATCGGCCAACACGATATTGGCGAACACCGGGCCTTTGATGAATTTGAACGTGCGCTTTCCGCTGGCGCGATCCTCTTCGGCAATCTCCGTTCCCGTGATGTCGGACGGCATGAGGTCGGGGGTGAACTGGATGCGGCTGAACTTCAGGTCGAGGACGCGGGACAAGGTGGAAATCAGGAGTGTCTTTGCCAGCCCCGGCACACCCACGAGCAGGCAATGCCCGCGCGCCAGCAGCGAAATCAGCAGTTCATTGACGGTCTCCTGCTGACCCACAATGACCTTTCCGACTTCTCGCATCATCAGGTCGCGCGAATCTTTGAGCGATTTCAGAGCATCAAGATCATTGCCAGCCGCCATGGGAACTCCTGCGGAAATGGGTTTGCAAGTAAGGCGAAATAGTGATAGATTGAACGTCCGTACCGAACAGAACAGGAAAGATGAATCCGGCCAACTCCCCTACGAAACCCGCGTTGTTGGGTTTAACTCGCGAAGAACTCGAAAGTTTCGTTGCCGGTCTCGGCGAGCCCGCCTATCGCGGGCGGCAGCTTCAGCACTGGTTGCACGTGCGACGGGCGACTTCGTTCGCGGAGATGACTGACTTGCCGGCGCTGCTGCGTTCGCGTCTTGAATCGTGCGCCCGAGTGGGCGAATTCGAGCTTGTGACCGCCGTCGAGGCACACGATGGTACCGTCAAGTATTTGTTCGAGCTGGACGACGGGCTGCGGGTTGAATCGGTCTATCTGCCCGGCAGTCCGGGTGAAACGGTCTGCATTTCGAGTCAGGTTGGGTGTGCGATGGGCTGTCATTTCTGCGCGACGGCGAAGATGGGTCTGTTCCGTAATCTGACCGCCGCAGAGATTGTGCGGCAGGTGGTAGAAGTGGAGCGGCGTTCACGGACGCGCATCACCAACGTCGTTTACATGGGGATGGGCGAGCCGCTACACAACTACGACGAGGTCGTGAAGTCGCTCGCCGTGCTTACGGACCGCGACGGTCTTGCGATCACGCCTTCCAAAGTCACGGTCTCAACCGTTGGGATCGTGCCGTCGGTGGAGCGCTGGATCGTCGATCTACCGCCGGCCAAACTGGCGATCTCGCTGCACGGCACGACCGACGAACGCCGAAGCAAATTGATGCCCGTGAATCGCGCCTACCCGCTGGACGTCTTGCAGAAGTCGCTGCGCCGCATGGCCCACGTCACGCGGCATCCGATCACCTTTGAGTACATCATGATCGCGGATTTCAATGATCGCCGCGAGGATGCTGCGAATCTGCGTCACCTATTGCGGAATATACCGGCCAAGGTGAATCTGATCCGGTTGCACCCGACGGGAAGCGATCTCGTTCCGTCCGCTGACGACGCGATACATCGGTTCATGGGGTGGCTGGTCGATGAGGGAATCGACTGTACGTTGCGCGAAAGCCGCGGGGTGGAGAAGCATGCGGCGTGCGGCATGCTTTATTCTGACGAGCCGTTTCGTCCAAGCAAGGCGCGAGCCTGGGAGCGACAGGGCGACGTTTAGCGCGCGTGCTCCAGCATGTATGTCACGATTTCGTGCGGCGATTTGCGATTGCGAATCGCCGTTTCCAGTTCTTGCAGGCGGGCCGACGACCAGAATCCGTTAAGCAACCGCTCTTCGACGAGTCGCTGAACGCGCCGACGCACGCGCTCCTGCCGCCGTTGCTCGAAGGTCCCGCTGTCCTGCAGGAATGTAAGGTGCGCCTGCACTTGTTCGTGGAATTCGGCGATGCCCTGTTCGCGCGTCGCCACGGTCATAACCAACGGCGGCGACCATGCGCTCGGCTCTTTCAGATGCATAGCGGAACGCAGATCAGCAGCGAAGCGGTCGGCGCCTTCCCGATCGGACTTATTGATGACGAAGACATCGGCGATTTCCATCAACCCGGCTTTCATCCCCTGGATCGAGTCGCCGGACTCGGGAACCAGCACGACCACGGTGGTGTCCGCATACTGCACGATCTCAAGTTCTGACTGACCGACACCGACGGTCTCGATCAGGATGAAATCATAGCGGCAGGCATCCAGCACGTCGGCCATATCTCCGGCAGCCTGACAGAGTCCGCCGAGGTCCCCGCGCGTGGCGAGTGACCGCACGAAGACACCGGGATCGGTGCCGATGGCGGTCATGCGGATGCGATCGCCGAGCAGTGCACCGCCGGAAAACGGGCTGGTGGGATCGACGGCGAGGACCGCGATCTTTCCGCCGGACTTCCGGAGGTGACGAACATAGGCGGTAACGAGCGAACTCTTACCCGCTCCGGGCGGACCGGTGAAACCGATGCGCAGGGCGTGCCCGGTTCGCGCGGCGACTTGCTTCAAGACATCGGCGGCCGCCTCGCCGCCATTTTCAACGCGGGTCAGGAGCCGCGAGAGCGCGAGGCGGGACCCGCTCAACATTTGCTCGACTTGCGCCGCGGCAGCGTTCATCACCGGAGCGTCACTCCGCCGGCCCGGGCGCGTCCGCCGCGTCCGTTTCGAGCAGCTCCGCGGCCTTGCGCTGCTCGACGAAGCGCCGCACTTCGGGCAGCAGATAGAGTCCGTCGCAGTTCTCGGAGGCGAGCACGCGCGCCAGCAGTTCGGCGCGGTCATCCAAGGACATTCGTCGATTCAGAAATACCAGGCGCTCCTCGGCGAAGATACACTGTCCACCGCGGAAATTGCCGTCTTCGGTGCGGACTTTGTATCCGAGCTGACGCACCACATCGCTCAGCAATTGTACGAGTCTGTCTTTCTTCATCGGACGCCTCAGATGTAATCATCTTTGCCGGCTTTGACGAGCGCATCGACGGCGTCGCGGACTTGTTGTGACGCCTCGCGCGGGCAGATCAGGATCGCGTCGCCGCTGTCCACCACGACCATTTTTTCGACGCCAACGAGCACGATCATGCGGTCGCGGGAAAGCACGAGGTTTTGGCGGGCATCTACGCAGGTTGCTTCGCCCCGCAGGGCGTTATCCTGCGGGTCATGCGGCATCAATCGCCAGACTTCATCCCAGCTTCCCACGTCGCTCCAGCCGAAGGTACCCCGGCACACGGCGACGCGTGGCGCGCGTTCCATGACACCGTAGTCAATCGAGATTCCTTTGAGCGCGGAGAAGATTTCCCACGTCATCTGTTCTTCGCGGTCCGTATCGATGTGCGCCGCGATCTCTTGCAGCCCGCTATACCACTGGGGGAGATGTTCGGCGATCTGTCGCATGATGGCATCGGCGCGCCAGACGAAGATGCCGCTGTTCCAGAGGAACTCGCCGCTTTCGAGAAACATCTTGGCGGTCGGCAGATTCGGTTTCTCGGCGAACGTCTTGACTTTGAATACTTGATCAACGATCGGTCCGGCGGAGTAGTCAACTTGAATGTAACCGTAACCGGTCTCCGGCCGAGTGGGCTGAATGCCGATGGTGACGAGATAGTCGGAGGAATCGACCAGCGAGGCGGCGGTATTGAGCACGGCGCAGAATTCCGCGATATTCTGGATTCGATGGTCTGCCGGGAACACCAGCATCACGGCGTCGGGGTCGCGGTGCAACAGGCGCACGGCGGCGAGACCGATCGCCGGCGCGGTGTTGCGTCCCATCGCGTCGAAGATGAAGTTTCGCTCGGCGATCGAGGGCGACACTTCGCGAATCAACGCCATCTGCTCGCGATTGGTTACGACCCAGCGTCGTTCGGGCGGAATCAGCGACTCGATGCGATCGATGGTCTGCTGAATCATCGGCCCTTCCCCGAAGAGATCGATAACTTGCTTGGGTCGTTTGCGGCGGCTCTCGGGCCAGAAGCGGGCCCCAACTCCACCAGCCATGATGACGGCGTGCAGCATGAGTAAACTAAGGGTGAATCGACCAGGGGATCGTGGTCTCGTACTCCCAGCGCGCGCGAATGGTCACGGTGTCCGCGGACTCGCTGAAGGGTTCGGAGAAGACCATGGGGTAAACGGAGCCGTAGTCAAAGCGGCCCGGATTGTCGGGAGCGCGGTCGCTGATGACCTCGAGTACATACTTACCGGGCACAAGGCGGTCGATGCGGAATGTCGAGGCCACGATGCGCTCGGTTAGCACGGCGATGCGCGATTGGGCGTGCAGCAGTCGGATCAGGAACGGCCCGGACTCATTTGCGATCTCACCGGCGACGGATCCGAGGCTATCGGCCGGATAGTACGAGAAGCGGAACTCAACCGTGGTGTCGGCCAGCTGATTACCGCTGACATCATGAATCAACCTGCCGTCAACGCGCAGAAAATACGATTCGCCTTCCACGTAAGGTGGTTCCGCGACGAAGGTCAAGCCTGCGGTCGGACTACCCTTGAAATCCGTGACGACACGCAGGGTCTCGGGTTTCGTCGATATGATCAGAAGGGAATCGGCGAAGCCGTCCGCCGTGAGGACGGGTTCGCTGAACTCGATCTGAAATGGAGACAGCGTACGCGCCGGGCGGTTGGCCAAGGGAATGGTCTCACGTACCCTCGGCCGCGAGGTGTCGGGTCGCGCGCGCACCGTGAGCGTGTCCTGCAATCTGCCGTCTGACGTGCGGATGGTCCACGCTCCCGGTTCGAGCGGTACGCCGGTGAACACCTGCCAAGTATCAGTCCCGCCGCTGTCCACCACGGCGGCGATCGCGGTCACCGGGAGTTGATTCGCCTGTGTAAACTGCCAGACTTGGGCAGAGTCCAGCGCCGCGCCGAGTTTGACTTCGTACCGAGTCTGGTCTATCTCGCGAACTCCAAGGATTCGTAGCGCGGCAGTATCCTGTCGTGAGAGTTTGAAACAGGCCCACGCATCGACAGTGTCCGTGACCGTGACATCCCACGGAGCAATTCCGACGCGTTCGGTTGACGGCTGCCACTTGCCGTCGAAGTTCCGGTCCTGAACGGCGAACACGCGATAGCGCCCCTGGGCCAGATAGCCGAAACGAAACGACCCATCGCGCGCCGCCTGTAAACGATACTCAGGAGAGCGCAGGGCGGGATCCACCGTATCACCTGCGCTCAACGCGTAGGCCCAAACGGCGACGGCCTGCGCGGCGGATTCGTCGGCGATGACACCGGCGAGTCGGCCGCGATCGATCTGAGCGCCGGTCGAAAAGGCCATGGTGTAGGTGAATCCGACCGGATTTCCGCGCTGATCTTTGGCGGAGCTTCCGACGCTGATCACATAGGTACGGTCGGCGGCCAGCGAGTCGAGATACTCCAGCTCAAGCGAGTTTCCGTGCCACGCATAGCGGAGTCTATTTCCGGGTTCCGGCGCGAAGAAGAGCGCGGCTTCGACAGAGGCACGGCTCACGGGTTCCGAGAATACGAGTCGCGCCGTGAGTTTGCGCGGCACATTGATGGCATCGGCTTCCGGGACATGGTGCAGGATCGTCGGGCCGGTCTTGTCTTCCGGACCGCCGGGCGGCACGCCGACCTTCGCACAGGACCAGAGCAGTAACATCGCGAGCAGGCCCGCGGCAACACGGATGGGCCGAAGCCGGGAGTTCACTTAGCGGCGACCGATGGAATGATATTCAATCCCGAGTGCGCGCATGTCATCGGGTTCGAACAGGTTTCGTCCGTCGAAGATGAGCGGTTGCTTGAGCGATTTTTTGATCTGCGCGAAATCCGGGTCGCGGAACTCCTGCCACTCGGTGACGATCAGCAGAGCGCTGGCACCGGACAGGCAGTGGTAGCAATCGTGGGCATACTCCACGGAATTGCCGAGGACTTTCCGGGCCTCCACCATGGCCGCCGGGTCGTAAGCTCGCACTTTTGCGCCGCGTTGCAGCAGTTCACGCACGGTGTAGATTGAGGGGGCTTCGCGCATGTCATCGGTGCGCGGTTTGAACGATAGACCCCAGAGGGCAAACGTGTGACCCGCAAGATTTTCGCCGAACTTCCTGACGACCATTTCGGCAATGCGTATGCGCTGCTTGTCATTGGTGCGGTGCACCGCTTCCAGAATTTGCAGTGGCCGGGCATTCTCCTTTCCCATTTTGATCAGCGCCAGCACATCTTTCGGAAAGCAGGAGCCACCATAGCCCACCCCGGGGAACAAGAAGTGCGTGCCGATGCGCTTGTCGGAGCCGATACCGTAGCGCACGGACGTCACGTCGGCGCCGACCTCCTCGCAGAGGTTGGCGACCTCGTTCATGAAGGTGATCTTCGTTGCCAGCAGGGCATTCGCGGCGTACTTGGTCATTTCCGCCGAGCGCACGTCCATGACGATGATGCGGTAGCCGGTGCGCTGGAACGGCGCGTAGAGTCGCGTCATGATTTCCTCGGCGCGTTTGCTGCTGACGCCGAGCACGATGCGATCGGGTTTCATGAAGTCATTGATGGCATCGCCTTCCTTGAGGAACTCAGGATTGGAGACGACATCGAACTCGTGTTTCGTGTGTTTCGCGATCTCCGCGCGGACGAGATCGCCCGTTCCGACCGGGACGGTGGACTTGTTGACGATGATTTTGTAGCCATTCATGCTCTGGCCGATTTCGCGTGCCGCCGCCAGCACATAGGACAGATCGGCGGACCCATCGTCAGCCGAGGGAGTGCCGACGGCGATCATCACGATCTCCGCGTCGGGGACCGCGCCGGCGAGCTGGGTGGTGAATTCCAGCCGCAACTTCTCGACGTTGCGGTTGACAATTTCTTCGAGTCCGGGTTCGTAGATGGGAATCTCGCCGCGCCCGAGCATGGCGATTTTGCTTTGGTCGATGTCAACGCAGGTGACATGATGTCCGGTATCAGCGAGGCAGGCTCCCGTGACCAGGCCGACGTAACCGGTTCCAACAACCGTGAGACGCATGTGTAGGGGATTAGGAAGAGAGAGAAGTGGGGTGTCGCGAACGAGCGATCAGTTCGAAATCACTCGTCGCATATACAGACTGATGATGTGATCGAGAATCATGTGCAAGTCCTCGACCGGGCCGTATTCACGCGAGCTGACCGTGATTTGGTGGTCAACCAGTTCGGCGAGCTTCCCGCCGCCGAATCCGATCAGGCCGACGGTAATCGCGCCGATCTCGCGCGCCGCGGTGGCCGCCGCGAGTACATTGGGTGAATTGCCCGAGGCCGTGAGCAGGACGACGACATCTCCCGGTCGCGCATAGGTACGCAGGGGTTCGGCGAAGACCGCATCGTAGTTTACGTCGTTGGCGTACGCCGTGAGCATCGGCAGGTTGTCGCCGAGGCAAATCATGCGCAGGCGGCGTTTGGCGGGCGCATTGCAGCCTTTGGAGAAGTCGCAGACCCAATGACTGGCGGTGGCGTGGGATCCGCCGTTGCCACAGATAAAGACGGTCTTGTCCGCGGCGTAGGCGCGTTCGAAGACATCGAGCACAGCCTCGACCGCGTCGAGCGGAAGCTCATCGAGCACGCGCCGGAGATCACCGAGGTAGTTCAGAATATGGTCGCGTTTTGAAGCCATCATTTGAACGGGTAGCGTCGCAGATTGAAGATCACTTTGCTGCCGTCCCGCTCCGGCAAGAACGGCATTTCATAGAGGTCGGAAAGTGCGGACCGTACGCTTTCCTGATGGACCGGCGGCACGTAAAGCATGAGAAACCCGCCGCCACCGGCTCCGGCGATTTTGCCGCCGGTGGCACCGGCGTGGCGGGCACGGTCGTAGAGATCGTCGATCCAGGCGTCGCTGATGCGCGACGCCATCTTGCGTTTGAGCATCCAGCCATCGTGCAGGGCTTGGCCGACTTCGTCGAACTTTTCGTGGCCGAGGGCATCGCGAATGCGGTCCACGAGCGGCAGCATGGCGGCCAGCGTCTCGCGTTTGCTTCTGGTGCAATCTCGTTGTTCGGTCAAGATTTCGGCGGAACTTCGCGTACGGTTCGTATAGAACAGCATCAGATTCTGGCCGAGGTGCCACATGCCCTTGGCGGAGAGTTCGACCAGCTCCACGCCGACGCTGTCGTCCGGCCTGAACTCGATGCGACGAATCCCGCCGTACGCGGCGATATACTGGTCCTGCTTGCCGATGGGTTTCTGGCAGCGGCCGATTTCAATCTCGCAGGCTTCGCGAGCGAGTCGTTCCGCGGTGACTTGTTCGCCGCGGAACATGTAGAATGCATTCAGCAGACCGACGACCAGCGAGGACGAGGAGCCGAGGCCGCTGCCTTCCGACGGGATGTCGGCGAGCATCGAGATTTCAACCCCGCGTTCAATGCCGGTCTTGAGCATGGCTTCGCGGACCAGTTCGTGCTGGATCTCGGGCACGGCATCCACGATTTCCTTCTTCGTATAGTTGATGAAGATGCGATCGTCGAAGCGCTCTTTGATGATGACAAAGATGTATTTGTCAATGGCGGTCGAGATGACCGCGCCCGCGCCGTCGCGGTAGTACTCAGCGAGGTCCGTGCCGCCGCCCGCGAAGCTCAGCCGCAGCGGTGTCTGGGAAATGACCATCTAATTGCTTTGCGCGGCAAGATCCCGCTGCACTTTCTCGTAAGTTAAAGGGGTTCCGATGTCCTGAATGTACTCGTTGGTCACATAGCCGAACATCTTGCCGACGAGCCGCGGCAGGACGTGGAACCCCAGATCGGCGGGGAGTTCCGCGGGCAGATAGTCAAACAGCTCGGCCGCGGCAACGTGAATCCCGGCGTTGGCGAACGTCGTGCGGGGCCGCGCGGGTTTCTCTTCGAAGGAGACGACACGCTCAGCAGAGTCAAACTCAAGGATGCCGCAGCGGGTCGGCTCGTCGGTCTCATAGGCCAGCAAGGACAACACGGGATTGCGGTGTTCCCGATGAAAGGTCATCAGCCGGCGCAGATCCACGCGCGCGAAATTGTCGGCGTACACGATCAAGAAGGACTGGTCGTTGGCCACAAAGTCCCGGTGACCCCGAATGGTCCCGGCGCTCCCCAGCAGGACCGGCTCGAATTCCCGCCGCACGCGCACAGGATACGGCTGTCGATCAAGGTACTGATGAACGCGATCGGGCAGGTGATGCAAGTTGATCAGTACGTCGGTAACACCCGCGGCGGCGAACGCCTCGAACCAGAAATCGAGCAACGGTCGTCCGCCGATCGGCAACAGGCACTTCGGCGTGTGCTCGGTCAACGCCCCGAGACGACTACCGACGCCGGCCGCGAGCAGAAATGCTTTCACACGGGTTCCGCGGCGCGCGCTTGCCGGAACCAGTTGACCGTTTCGCGCAGTCCCGTCTCGAAATCCATGGCCGGCATCCAGCCGAGTTCGCGTTTCGCTTTGCGCGCGTCGAGATAGATCTTCTGCAGCTCGCCCATACGCGCCGGGGCGTAGATCGGGAGCTCGCGGAAGTTCATAATTCTCGACAGCAGGCGTACGATTTCATTCACCGATGTGCCGATCCCGCAGCCAATGTTGTAGATCTCGCATCGGTCGTGACGCAATGCCAGCAAGTTAGCGCGCGCGACGTCGCCGACATGAATGTAGTCGCGCAGTTGCTCGCCGTCGCCGTAAATCGTGGGTGCCTTGCCCTCCAACATCCGTCCGATGAAGATCGCGTTGACGCCGGCTTCGCCGTGCGGATTCTGCCGCGGGCCGTAAACATTCGAGTAGCGAAGCACGACGTATTGCAGCCCTTCGAGCACACGGTAGAGTTCGAGGTAATGTTCGACCGTGTGCTTGGAGATTCCGTAAGCGCACTCGGGGCGCACCGGGTGCGCTTCGTCGGCCGGGAGGTAGTTCGGTTCGCCGTAGATTGCGCCGCCGGTGGAGGCGTACACGAATTTTCGCACGCCGCCGCGCACGGCGGCGAGGATCAGTGCGATCGATCCGATGACATTCGTTTGCGCGTCGCTGGCCGGGTCCTCGAGTGACTTGCGCACATCGATTTGCGCGGCATGGTGGTCAACCGCCTCCGGTTTGAAGTCCTCGAAGACGCGCCGCAGGAAGGCCGTGTCCCGCAGATCGCCCTCGTAGAGTCGCGCGGCCGGCGGCACATGGCGACGGAAACCGGTACTGAAATTGTCAAGCACGGCGACTTCGTGACCTTCCGCCAGAAACTTGTCGGCGAGATGTGATCCGATGAAGCCCGCTCCGCCCGTGACCAGGATTCTCACGAACTCACTCCCCGCGTGGCGCGCACGACATTCAGCGACTGCATGTGCTTTTCGGCGTAGTCGAGCAGATCCTCGATGTCCGATTGTTGTTCAAGGTATTCACGGTATTCACGGACGGACTCGGCGGCGTCACGAACCGGATTCCAGCCGAGCGCTTTCAGCTTCGAAATGTCCGAGCAGATGTGCCGGGTATCGCCGAACCGGTAGAGGCCCGGCACGCGCGGGGCGAGTTGCTCCTTACCGAACTCGCGCGCGACGATCGAGCAAAACTCCGTCACGGTGTACGGACGACCGCCGCCGACATTGAAGACCTGACCGACGGCACGCTGATCTTGCAGGGCGAGCAGATTCGCGGAGACGGCATCGTGAATATTGACGAAGTCGCGAACTTGCGCTCCGTCTTCGTAAATGAGCGGCGCCCGGTCAAAATAGTAGCTGAGCGAGAAGATCCGGCACGCGCCCGAATAGGAATTGTAGAAACTCTGGCGCGGCCCCTGCACGATGGAATAGCGCAGCGCGACAGACGGGATTTCGTAGCGCTTGCCGAAGGCCAGCGTCATGAGTTCCTGTGAGTATTTGGAAAGCGCGTATTGATTCCGCGGGTTCGCAACCGATTCCGGCGTGGGCCGCCACGTGAGCGGGCTGCCCGCCGCGTCACGAAACTCCCAGTCGCCGCGCTCGAGCTGTTCCGGAGTTCTCAACTCCGGGTGAAACAGCGCGCCGTCCGATCCCGCATACCGGCCTTCGCCGGCGACCGCCTGCGAGGAAGCAACGACCACGCGATCCACCGGCATCTTGTGCTCAACAATCAACTCGTAGAGCAGCGCCGTACCCACCGCATTGACGTGAAAGAACTTGCTGAAATCGGGGAGGTAGTCCTGGTAGGCGGCGAGATGAATCACGGCCGTGACGCCGTCCAGCGCCTGCCGCATGTCGTCGCGGTTTCGCACGTCGCCCAGGATGAAGCGGGCCTTGGGGGACAGGTAGGCTGGCTTGCCCTTGAGGTGAACCGGCTTTTCGAGGCTGTCCAGAATGGTGACATCATGCCCGCCGGACAGCAGCGCATCGCACGTGTGCGATCCGATGAACCCCGCGCCGCCCGTGATCAGCACGTGCATCAGTGCGCGCCTCGGCCGGTGAGTACCACGGGAATCGTCTTCAGCAGGATCTTGAAGTCGAGCCAGAGTGACCAATTGTCGATATAGGCCAAGTCGAGCCTGACCCACTCATCAAAGTCAGTAATGGTGCTGCGACCGGAGACCTGCCAGAGGCAGGTTAGTCCCGGTTTCACGGACAGCTTGCGGCGATGCCAGCTCTCGAAGCGCTTCAACTCGGTTTCCAGCGGGGGCCGCGGACCGACGACGGACATATCGCCTTTCAGGACACTCCAGAGTTGCGGCAACTCATCGAGACTGAATTTTCGCAGAAAGTGACCGACTCTGGTAATGCGCGGATCCTTGGACATCTTGAAGGCGATGCCCTTCATCTCATTTTGCGCCAACAGTTTCTCTTTGAGCAGGTCGGCATTGACGACCATCGTGCGAAATTTGTAGCCGGTGAAGTTTTTCTTGTTTTGGCCGACGACCTTCCACGTATAAAATACGGGCCCACCGTCGCCGAACTTGATCAACATCGCGACCACGGCCAGCAGCGGGGCCAACAGCACGAGCAGGACCAGGGAGACGGCGAGGTCGATCAGCCGCTTCACCAGCAGCTGCCACTCCCGATGCCGGTTCGTCGAGTAGATGAGGACGGGCTGATCGTACTGGACTTCGGCATCGACCATCGCCACGAGGCTCGAGAAGAAGTTGGAGAGGATAACGGCGCGGACCCCCTCTTGTTCGCAGAGGGCGAGCATGTCGGTGCAGTCGGCCAGCATTCGCGTCGGCACCGCGAACACGACTTCGTGGATCGGATAGGAATGGAGAATTTCGGGCAGGTGTTCGGGTCCGCCCAGGATTTTCGCGCCCATCACTTCCTTACCGATCTTGTTCCGGTCGAGTTCCACAAAGCCGACCAGGTCAATCCCCCACTCCGCGTGCTCGGAGAGGGCGTTCAGGAATCGTTGTGCCTTATCGCCGGATCCGACGATCAGGATCGTCTTCGCGAACTCCCCTTTGGCGCGGAGGTACTCGCGAACATTGTGGAAGAAGATGCGGTTCAGAAACAGCAACGCGACATTGATGACGACGAACAGGATGATCGTCGAGCGCGGCGGAGATTCGAGCCGGAGGATGTACGCGATGGCCAGCAGCGTCAGCGTCCCGAACAGGGCCGTTCGCACCACGAGGTTGAATTCATCGCGCAGTGACACGCGTCCGGCCTCGGAATAGGCCTTCTGAATATCGAGAAAGAACCACCAGACCGGAACGACGATAATCAGAATATTCGCGAAACTATCGACGGACTGGGCGCTGCCGAAGAAGTACACAGTCCGGATTTGGGAACGAACCGCGAAGGCCGTCACAAACGAAATCACCGTCATGAGGATGTCGGCGATCTGTTGGAAAAGCCTCATCCAGATCGAGTGTTCGTTCACTTGCGCCATTCGATGTCGTATTCGTTAGATCCGGGAGCAGCGGGGATGCTGCATTATGCGCCACCACCACCGTAGAATTCGCGGATCGTCGCGCACACATACTCGACTTGCGCCGGGCTGAGTTCGGCGGAGATGGGAAGCGCGAGCGACTCCAGCGCGGTCCGCTCGGCTACCGGAAATTGTCCTTGCTTGTACCCCATATCGGCGAAACAGTTTTGCAGGTGCAGGGGCACGGGATAATAGATGTCGCTGCCGATCCCCTTGGTCTTCAGATACTCCTTCAGTTCGTCCCGGCGCGGAGCGCGAATCACATACTGATGATAGATGTGGTAAGCCCCGGCCGGCGTGGTCGGAGTCGTGACAGCGGTGCCCTTCAGTCCGGAGTTATAGATTTCAGCCATCGCCCGGCGGTGCTCGTTCCACGCTTTCAGGTACTTGAATTTCACGGACAGTACGGCCGCTTGCAGCTCATCGAGCCGGGCGCCAGTTCCGATGCGATCGTAGAAATAGCGATCGCGTCCACCGTGGATACGATCCATCCGGGCGAAGGTGGCCAGTTCTTCGGTGCGGGTCAGCACCATCCCGCCGTCGCCGGCACCGCCCAGATTCTTGGTCGGGTAGAACGAGAAGGCGGAAAGTTCGCCGATGCCGCCCGCCGTGAACCCATCGCGGGTCGCCCCGACCGCCTGACAGGCATCCTCGATCAGCCACATTTTGTGTCGCCGGCAGATGGCCAGCAGCCGCTGCGGGTCGATCACGAGACCGAACAGATGCACGGGGACGAACGCCTTGGCGCGGAGATTCGGCAGGCTTTCGACGTGATCGAGGTTCACGTTGAAGCTATCTTCCTCGATATCGACGAAGACCGGTTTCGCTCCGATCCGCACGATGGAGCTGGCCGTGGCAAAGAACGTGTACGGCGTGGTAATGACTTCATCGCCGGGCTTGAGGCCCGCGGCGAGATAACAGAGGATCAGCGCATCGGTGCCGGAGGCCGTACCGACGCCGAACGGCATCCCGGCGAGCTCCGCCATCTGCTGTTCGATCTTCTTGTTGTTGGGACCGAGCACGAAGTACTGCGAGTCGAAGACCTGTTGGACCTCGGGCATGACTTCGTGTTGAATTTTGCGGAACTGGGCGGGCAGATCGAGCATCGGGACGTTCATGCGGCCACCTGTACGAAGTGCGCGACGGTGCGTTCCATACCGGATTGCAGGCTGACGGCGGGGTGGTAATTCATAGCGGCTTGGATTTTGGAAATATCGGCGCGTGAGTGCATCACGTCACCGCGGCGGGCAGGTTCGTGGCGCGGCTCGATTGCCGTGCCAAGCTGTCGGTTGATTTCTCTGAGGACGTCGAGCAGGGAATATTGTCCCCCGCAGGCAACGTTGTAGAATTCTCCGGCGACATGGGGCGCTTCGCACGCGAGCAGGTTGGCGGTCACAGCGAGGCTGACGAAGGTGAAGTCGCGCGATTGCGAGCCGTCGCCATAGATCGTCGGCTGTTGTCCGTTCATGAGCGCGGTGATGAAGCGCGGAATGACGGCGGCGTACTGGCCGTTGGGATCCTGCCGCGGGCCGAAGATATTGAAGTAGCGCAGCGCGACGGTCTCCAGGCCATAGACCTTGAAAAAGGCGGCACAGTATTTTTCGGACGCGAGTTTAGTTACCGCATAGGGCGACATCGGCAGCACGGTCATCGACTCGACTTTGGGCAGCGTCGGCGTATCGCCGTAAACGGAAGACGACGACGCGGCGACGACTCGCTTAACGCCGGCGTCACGCGCGGCCATCAGCACATTGAGGGTCCCGGTGATATTGACCTCGTGGGACGTCTCGGGGTCCGCCACCGATCGCGGGACGGAACCGAGCGCGGCCTGGTGCAAGACGAAATCTCGGCCCTGGCAGGCGCGCTTGACGGCGTCGAAATCCCGCAGATCCGCCTCGACGAGTTCGATGTCGCTGAGTAATGGCGCCAGATTCTCGCGTTTGCCGGTACTGAAGTTGTCGAATACCGCGACGCGCTGTCCTCGAGCCAGGAGCTCTTCCACGATATTCGAACCGATGAAACCCGCGCCACCTGTCACGAGGTAATTGTGTGCACTCATGCGTGCTCCGTCTCCGGGTCTTTTCTCACGTAGGTATGGCAGGGATTGACCATGCCGCGGAATGCGCCGAAAATGTAATCGATGTGGCGTTCACGCAGCTGTGCGTGACAAGGCAGTGCCACGAGGTTTTCGTGTCGATCGGATTCGCAGCTCACACCGAATTCGCGCAGGCGTTCGCCGATCGCGGTCGCCGGGTAGGGTCCTTCAGCGCGCAGGACGAAGGCCGCGGGTGAGGCATGGGGGTGCGCCGGGAGATACTTCATGCCGAGCAGGTCGAACAGGTCGCGATAGCGATTCCAATTCGCGGCGCGCCGGCGGGCATACTCCGCCCGGCGCGGCCAGTGCAGTTGCAAGGCCTCGCGGACCGTATTCCGTTTGGTTACGTCGAGACAATGGAAGTCGTCCCACACCTGTTGATCCGCAAAATATTCGCCGACCAGCGCCGCCCCGAACTGCAGCGGGAACCAGCGCGCGAAATCGAACACCGCGTACTTGCCGAAGTGGCCGGCGTTGGCGGCCTGATCATCGCCGGGGATCCAGTCGCGGCAGTCTTCGATCAACGGAACAGAGAGCGCGGTCAACGACTCGGCGGCCTCGCAGAGCTTGCCCCAGCGATGACAGACCAGAACCGCATCACACTCGCGCGATTCGGCGCTAAACCTGTAACGGTCACCGAACAGGTTCAGCAGCAAGTTCAGATAGGCGTCGATTCCGTGCGACGACCAGACGCCGATCCGCGCGTCTTTCGGCAATTGCAGAGCACGAAACGCCGACTGCAAGGCGAACTCCCAACTTGGGAGGTAGGTGAACTCCGCTTCGAAATACTCGCTGAGCACGGTGTTGATCGCGACCTGCTGCTGTTCCTGCCAATCAAGATCGGGGGTCGTAAAGGGTCCGAGTGCGATGCGCGGGCGGGAGTCTTCCGGTGGTGGGCGGAACAGGATCGGATAAGGCTGCGTGCAGTATTTCTGGAAGTAGTGCTGCAGGGCAGGACGAAAGCTGACACCGACATCGAGATAGCGGAAGTCGCTCTGCTCGAATTGCTCGACGATATACCAGAACAGGTAGGAGTTCGCTTCGATCTGGCGGCCCAGTTCGTTCGTGCCACCGTAGTGATAGAAGAGCGTACTGCTGGTGACCGGGGTGACGATAATGCCGCCGCAGAGTTCGTCGCCGACATAGGACAGGAACATTTTCTGTTCCGGTTCCAGCGCGGTACAAAGTGTGTCGGGATTGTACCAGACCTTCGCCATCAGGTCGAGGTCACGCGACTCGACGACGCGAATTCCGGCGCGCTGCGCCTTGCGGATGCCCTGTTTGGCCCGTGACCGCAGGCGTTCCCACGCGAGTTTCTTGTTCAGATGCAGGAGCGAGCCCTGCGTCAGGACATCTTTGCCGATATATTGCACGATGCAGAGTTAATTAGGACAGATGCCGACGTCGCCGGAACACTGGTCCAGAATCGGTTCATATTCCACGAAGCTAATGAAGCCCTCGGGATTATCGCGGCAATCCAGAATCATCACGCGCAGCACCACGTCGGCGCTGTTGGTGTTCCAGTAGTTGTCGGTGCAATCGATATTGTGCGTATTGATATGGCACGAATTCACGATCACATTGATCTTGTCGATCGAGATCATGCAATTCTGATTGAACGACGGGTAGGTCGCTCCCAATTGCTCTTCGGTGACCCCGACGTTCATCACGCGATTGATGGAGCGCAGCATGTTATGATGAATCAGGACGGTGGAATCGACGCGGGAGCCGAGGTCAAAGGCGTACGCGGATTGCAGTACATGGTTCCGATAGACCTCGACATTCTGGATATCATCGAGCAGCATGACCCCGGACCGCTCGGTTGTGGAGGTATCAAATCGGCCGCAGTCCTGGAACCAGTTACAGAAGATTTCGCCGTCGCGGACGCTTTGCAGGCTCACGGCAAATGTGCGGGCGCTGAAGAAGATATTGTGCTGAACATCCACCGTCGAAATCCCGTAGACGCGGAAATCGAGACTCACATGGTCGAAGACACATCGCGTGAGGGATACGGTCTCGCCAAGGAGCTGGCTGGTGCAGTCGATTGCCTTGCTGGCGAGGTTGCTGAAGAAACAGTTATCGAATGTGGCGCCGTTGGTTTGCACGCGGACGGCGCTCGTGGCATAGTCGAAGCGGCAGTAGGCAAAGGTCGGCCGTTCAGCCCCGGGCAGAAAGATCACGCCATCCCAGTCATAGGGGCTGGGGGCGAGAAAAGTCGAGGTAAACGAGACATACGCGTCAACGGTGCCGGTAGCGCTCAGCGCCCCGCTGACCACGATGCGATTGGGTTCGTCAACGCGAACGAACGCCCCCGGCTCGATGGTGAGCGACACCCCGACGGGGATGTTGAGATCACCTTCGAGCACGTAGTGCCGGCCGTTGCCTTGCCAGGTGACGTCTCCGGAGAGTGGCGTCTGGGGAACGAGCGTCTCGGCATAGAGCGGGATGACACCAAGGTCCAGACTTTCGCCGCGCAATTCGATCAACCGCGGCACTGACCATCCAAAGCCGTCGCGCCGGACGACAAGAATGTAGTTGTTCTCGGCCAGGTCGGGGAAATTGAATCGTCCGTCCGCGTCCGTCGTGATTCGGCTCAACAGCAGGCGGCCGTCACGCCGCCAGTCAAACGCGGCGGGTGCCGAGTATTGAAATCCGACGGACCGTTCCCGGTTGGTATAGTACCAAACTTCGGCGTCTCCGTAGCTCGGTTCTTCGAAGATCTCAACGGTCACACCTTCGACGGACCCCCCCTCAACGGAGACCCGGCCGGATAACCCGCTCTTCGTGTCTTCCTTCTTCTTGCATCCGAGCGACAGCGCGAGCAAGACGATCAGCAATGAGATTGTGAGTCCGGTTCGGGAGTTCATTGTACATCTCCCCGTGATCATCTCAAATAGACAATTGAAGCGGAGGCGATTCCCCACAGAGCAACATTGATCAGCGTGGGCTTGTCGCGCACCAGCAGGCTCGAGGGATCGCCGCCCTCGCTCTTGTAGTAGATCAGGTACAGGTACCGGAACAGTCCGTAAACGACGAACGGCAGCGTCCAGAACAGGTCGCGCGTGCCGTAATGTTGAAAGGTGTCGTCGGAAATGGTGTACAGGCTGTAGGAAACCATGGTCGCCGCCGTGAGCGTGGCGAGCATCTGGTCGATGAAGGCAAGGTTATAGTGCGCGAGGCTGGCACGGTGCGCGGCGGCGGCCTCGCCGAGTGTAGCGATTTCGTGCCGTCGTTTGGCCAGCGCCAGGAACAGCGAGAGCAGGAAAGCGCACAGGATCAACCAGTAGGAAAGATAGACATTCGGGAGAAACGAGCGGATCACGGCCACGCCGGCGACCGCGCGAAAGACAAACCCGGTACTCAGGAGCAGCACATCGAGGATGACGGCGCGCTTGAGTCCGAGCGTGTAGATAACGTTAGTCGTCCAATACGCAACGGCGATCCACCCGAAATACGGGTCCAGCAGGAACGCCCAAATGACGGCGATCGCCGGCAGGAGTCCGGCAACCGCGATCGCAGTCGTCAGGGAGATCCGACCGGACGGCAGCGGGCGGTTTTGCTTGCGCGGATGGTGTCGGTCACCCGGCAGGTCGATCAGATCATTGAACGCATAGACGCCGCCGGACAGCAAGCAGAAGGCCAGAAATCCCTGGACGACGTACAGGATCGCCGCGGGGTTCTCGATCACGACTTTGGCCGGCGAGAACAGTAACGCGGCGAACAGGACGAGGTTCTTCGTCCACTGCGCGGGACGGACGAGTTGAATAGTACCGACTAACTGCCGCACGCGATCAGAGTTTCACGACGTTGGGACGCGGTCCGAGCTGCTTGGTGGCATTGCGGGCGTCGAAGATCAGTTTGGCCTTCGCCACGATATTCGCGTAATCAATAGCGGTGTGATCCGTGCTGATCACGATCACGTCACAGGCCGCGATCAACTGCTCGGTCAGCGGCACGGACTTGTGGGTCTTGCCCTCGATCCGAACTGAGGCAATAAACGGGTCGTGGTAGCTGACATGCGCGCCGCGCTCATCGAGTTCTTCGATGATATCCAGTGAGGGCGACTCGCGCGGGTCGTCGATATCGCGTTTGTAGGCCACGCCCAGGACGAGAATTTTGGAGCCTTTGATCGACTTCTCGTGCTCGTTCAGCGCTTCGGCGATTCGCGTGACCACATACTCGGGCATCCCGCCGTTTATGTCATCGGCAAGTTCGATGAAGCGCGCGCGGTATTTCAGTGTCTTCAGTTTCCACGACAGGTAGATCGGGTCGATCGGGATGCAGTGTCCGCCCAACCCCGGACCGGGGTAGAACGGCATGAACCCGAACGGTTTGGTCGCGGCGGCCTGAATCACTTCCCACACATCAACTTTGAGCAGGTTGCACATGATCGCCAGCTCATTCACGAGTCCAATGTTGATTGAGCGAAAAGTGTTTTCGAGCAGCTTGGCGAGTTCAGCGGATTTGGTCGAGGAAACGGGAACGAGATGTTCGATGATGACCGAATAGACGGCGAGCGCAGCCTGCAGGCAAGCGTCGGTGTGTCCGCCCACAACTTTGGGCGTGTTGTTTGTGTGATAAACGGGGTTGCCCGGATCGACGCGCTCGGGGGAAAAGGCAATGTAGATGTCTTCGCCGATCTTGAAGCCTTTGTCTTCGAATGCCGTAACGATCAGCTCTTCGGTCGTCCCAGGGTAGGTGGTACTCTCGAGAATGAGCACCAGCCCCTTGTGAGCGTACTTGAGGATTTCGTCGCGCGCCGAAATGATGAAGGAAATGTCGGGATCGCCGGTCTTGTTGAGCGGAGTGGGTACACAAATCGAGAGGGCGTCGATATCCTTGATGACCGAATAGTCCGTCGTGGCTTTCAGGTGGCCGGACTTGACGACCTTGGCCAGATCCGCTTGCGGAACGTCGAGGATATAAGACTCGCCGGCGTTAACGCGTTTGACTTTGTCGTCGCTGAGTTCGATCCCGGTGACATGAATACCCTTCAGGGCAAACTCCACCGCGAGGGGGAGTCCGACGTACCCGCATCCGATCACGCCGACGTGCAGCGTCTTGTTCCGAACCTTCTCTTGCAGCTCTTTGATATTCATTAACTTACCGTTAGATTCTTGCATTGCACAGATTGGTAATATACGCCCCGGAACCCAAAGAAGCAATTCAGGCGGACCCGGAGTTTGCCTCGCCCGCCCGCAGTTTTGCAATTGTTATACCAGAGTTTACGAGGCGAGAAGGGGCAGGGTTCCCGGTATGAATTCGGTAATGAACGCAGCGATCAGGATGGGACGTAAGTCAGGCTGACGCTTGGATGGTCATTTTTCGGGCGGCTGGCTAGACCTGACCCGCCGGAATTCTCGCGACATTATCACATGGCGTTCAACTTCGCCTGGCGCCGCTGTGTCCAATAGCTAAGTCGGCGGCGAGACGGTCAGCCGCGGCTCGAAGGCCAGCGACGGGCGCACGGCTAAGTACTTGAATCGGAGACAATTATGCAGAAGTCATGGATCAGATGTTTGCTTGCGGTGATGTTAACGGCACAATGGTCCGCCGCAGTCCCGGCCCGACCAACGGGCTTGCAGGCCCTGCACCGCGACGGGCAGACCTTCTTGACATGGGATGAAGTCAGCGGGGCTGAAACACGGTACAACATCTACAGCTCGGGGACGCCGATCATCGACGTCAGCGGACTCTCGGCCTTGGGAAACGTCGATCAGAACTCGTCACGGGATGCCCGGGGTCAGACGGCGGAAGGCGGCGGCGCGAAGTACTTCGCCGTGATCCCGAATTTGCCGCTCTCGGCAACCAAGGGGTTGTTCGTGAATAGTGCCATGACATCCGCTCAGGTGTACTATGCGGTTACGTCCTATGATGGCGGCGGCGAGAATGACACGGTGGTCAGCAATCAGAACACATTGGCACTGCCGGTCAGCGAGCAGGTGCATGTCCCCACGCCGGTTTTGCAGCGTACCGTGGTTTCCGGAACCAACACCGTGGAAGTTTACGTACACTGGGCGAGTGATTTCGGCGCTCCTTCCTATCCTGCGCTGGCGAATATCGCATCGGTGCCGTTTCATTTCGGGCTGGTGCGCCGTGGCGCAATCAGCCCGCATCCGTTGTTGTTTCGTCCGCACGCCCGCGGCGGAAGCTACATGGCAGTGATCGGTGGCGTTGGCAACCCTGAGGAGTGGACGCTGGCGCTGGATGATGAGATTGCCGATACCACGCGCAACACCTTTTGGTTCGGGTATCACGAGGATTTGCAGCGGAATGTGGGCGGAATGTCGGCCGCTCCCGATTCCGGAACGGTAATGGATTTCACGCTGCGGCGAATGGACTGGACGCTGGATTGGGCGCTGGCGAATTTGCCGGTGGACAGCAACCGCGTGTACATGTTCGGCGGGTCGATGGGCGCGCTCGGATCCGTGTTCTATGCGCTGCGTCGTCCGGAGCGCATTGCGGCGATCTGGGGAACCGTCCCGAAATTTGATTTTTCATTCTTGAACGATCCGAATCCGGCGAATACGTACAACACGGGCGGCGCTGAGCGTCGCGTGGCGGATCGGCTGTGGGCGCCGGTCGCGACAAATCTTCCGGCGAGCAACGGGTACAACACGTACACTTGGTTGAACGCCGGAGCCATCGCGAAATTGCGGACCGCTGACGCTCTGCCGCCGCTGATGATGTTTAATGGCAAGCAGGACGTGGTGGTGGGTTGGGCGGAGAAGATTCACACGTATGCCGACTATGACACGGCACGACAGTTGTGCATGTTCTTCTTTGATCAACGCGGGCATGGACAGAGCGGCGGCGCACAGGCCTGGTTGCCGGAACAGCACGCGAGCGAGTGGCTGTATCAGTTCCGTCGGGATCTCTCCTATCCGGGCTTCTCGCGCTGCAGCGCGAACCATGATCCGGGTGATGGCAACATGACGAGCGGCGACTCGATTGGCGCGCTCAATGCTTACTTGAACTTTGCGAACATCACGGACAACGACAGCACGTGGCAGGTGACGCTGACGCGGAATGACCTGCAATCGATGTGGGGAACGGTGGCGGCGCCAGAGTCGATCTACGTGGACGTGACGCCGCGTCGCTTGCAGCAGTTCGATCCATCGGCAAGTCCCGGTTTCGCGTGGCAAGTCGAGCGGCTCAGCGACAACGCGGTGATCCAAACGGGGACGGTCAGTTCCGATGCGTTTGGATTGCTGACGGTGCCGCAGGTATTGGTTGCCGGAACCGGTTCGCGACTGACGATCGGAGCCAGCGGCGAAGTGCCGTTGAATCCGAACGCGCCGCCGATTTATGTGTCCGTCGTCTCGCACAACGAGGAGCCGCCGGGGAATCCGGACTATCTATCGAGCGCCATCATCTACAACAACCACCGCACGGCGTTGGTTGAGTTCGCGAATATGCTGGCCGGGCTGTTCGGCGGCGGCGTGCGGTACAACTACCAATCGGATTGGAATTTTCTGCAGGCCGTGGACGCGTACGACACGGGCACGGAGTCCACGAACAACAAGAACGTGGTGCGTTGGATGTACGAGGACCTTGGGTATTCCATTGATCCGCATGCGCATGAGTCCGAATACAACTGCGCCGACGTAGCGTATTTGGTGGAACAGACCGGTGTTCCGACGTCGCATGTGGTCGGCGGCATGATCGTGTTGCCGCCGGAGAGTTCGCTGGTGGAGTATTTTCGTGACACGCTGACCGCGATTCACTATCCTCCTTATCAATGGAAAGCCGAAATCGGCTGGGGCGGTGGGACTCGGTTGCACGTGAACGAGGACACGATTCACATCGCGGGAATCTGGAAACCGTCGAGCAACGAGGATTTTCTGCGGCACGAAGACAACGCGCCGCTTCCGCAAGTCGGCAGATATGAGTCGGACTTCACCGGACTGCAAGACCTGCTGGATCGCGCACAGGCGGGGCAGCTTGACTCCGCGACGATGCACACCCTGACGCTGACGTTCGGGCAGGCGCAGTACGTGAATCCCGGCTTCATCGACAGCGTGCGGAGCAGCTTCCTTGCGCTAGCGCCGTATGTTGATTTGAATTTGATTCGCTTTGTGACCTTACAGGAAGCGGTGCAGATCTGGCGCGCCGAGTATGACTCAAGCTGCGGGCGGTTCTCGGAATATCTCGGGGACTACTATGTTTCGCCGCCCCGGAATCTGACGGCGAATCGCTGGGCGAATCAGCTTTGGTTGCGCTGGGAAGGCGAGCGTTGCGTGCCGCAATATCGCGTGTACGGGAGCGGCGACGAAAGTTTCGGCGCTCCGACGCTGATGGGTGCGACGAGCGCAACCTGGTTTACGACAACGACGGATTCGCTTCGTCGCTTCTATCGCGTGACCGCGAGTTCTGAGTGAGCGACGCCGTTCGCGCCGCGCCGAAGCCGGTCCCGAGGCTGACCCATAGCAAACCCCGTCCAGTGGACGGGGTTTGCTGCGAGTGGAACCGACTCTTGTCTGAGGTTATTTCAGCAGCACGAGTTTTTGGATTGCGCTGAAATCCCCCGCGGACATCCTCACAAAATAGAGACCCGACGCGAGCGCGGAGCCGTCAAGTTGCAGCCGGTGAATCCCCGGAGCGAATGCCTGCGCGGCCAGCTCCGCGACATGGCGGCCATTCAAATCAAACAGTGCGAGTTCGACAACGCTCGCGATCGGCACCGCAAACGAGATCGAAGCTCGCTGATTGAACGGATTCGGGAAGGGAGGCTCGAGTTTGAATACAGTGGGCACGGGCTCCGCGTCGGCCAGACCGGAAGCGACGATCGAGAAATCCGCCGCGCTCTCTGCCCGGGACAGGGCATCATAGAACGTGGCGACGCGGACGCGGCAGTGCTCGCTGGCCGGTAAGTCCGGTGTCCAGGCGTAGTTGCCAGTATTGGCGGTATTGGACGCGATAGTTTCCCAGTTCCCGTCAGGATAGTCGCGATTGAGAGTAATCCGCACGTTGCCCTCGTGCTCAGGCGCCGACCACAGAATGTTGAACGGCGCTCCCGCGAGAAGCTGCTCTCCTCCACCCGGCGCCGCGAGAATGATGCTCGGTGCGCGCAGGATGAAATCGGCGTCGGACGTATCCGCGATCGTGGAGTCGGTCATGGACAGGAGACGCAGGCGGCACATCCCGCCTTCGGGCCAGCGCGTGATCCAGAATGCCGTGCTGTCGGCCTGAATGTTGGTGGCCACTTGATCCCATTCGCCATCGGGAAATTCCCGCTTCAGTTGCAGTTGAAGTCTGGAGTTCACCAGCACGCGCTCGAACTGCACGGAGAGTCGCAAACCGGTTAGGATCAATTCTCCGCCATTGGGCCAGACCAGCCGAAGCCGGGGCGTATGCAGACTGAAATCCCCGTCCGTCGTGTCACTGAGCGCGGGATTGGACAGGTGGCCGATGCGGAGCCGGGCATGATCCGATTCGGCACCGGTCGGCGTCCACTCATACAGGCCGTCATTGGCGGTGGAGGCCGCAATGGTTTCCCATGCGCCGGATGGATAGTCATGGTTAAGCTCGATGGCAACTTCACCGCCGTAAACAGTTCCGTTCCAGGTGATGTCCAGAGATGAATCGAGCGCGAACTCAGCGCCGGCATTCGGAGTTCGAAACCGCAGGCCCTCGGGCCCGGTGCGGACCAGTACCGCATCATAATTGTTGCCGATCCCGAGGTCCCAGACTCCGGTGATCATGTAGGAGTGTACCGCCGTCTCCATGATTGCAGTGGCCTGCGCACCGCTGCCCGCACCGTAGAGTCGATACCAGAGGAAGTTGCCCGCGGAGTCCATGTGGACGACCTGCGCCCCGATCAGGGCCGAATCAAGATCTCCAACGGTTCCGGTCAGCACAATTCCGCCGTCCGCGGTGGATGCGGATGCGAAGGTGATTTCGTCCAATGGACTCACGCTGTGCAGCCGCGTCCAGAGCGTACCGCCGTTCGCATCGGTCTTCATCAGGTAGGACGCGAAGTGAGAAGTCGCAGCCATATACTGCGTGCCCGGAAATAGGAAGCCGCCGTCGGCCGTCGGCACTCCGCCCGCGCCGAAGCTGTAAATGTTGCCGGCGGCATAGACGCGATTCCAGATTTCGTTTCCCAGGGAATCGGTCCGGACGGCGAGGGAATTCCAGTTCTGCTGCTCGAAGGCGGCATTGCCGGAGAGGATGAAGCCTCCGTCAGGCACCAGTTCAACGGTGACGAACGCTTCGTTGCGCGCGTCACCGTAGGACCGTGTCCATAGAGTGTCTCCGTTGCTATCCGTACGCACGAGTGCGGCGTCGGCATCGCCCGCGTCCGACAGTCTGCTGCCGGCGATCACGAAGCCCCCGTCGGGCAATCCGCGCAACGCAGCAGCCAGATCTTCGCCGCTGTTTCCGATGAGCCGGGTCCACAGGGTATCTCCGTCGGCATCGATACGAACGAGCAGCACGCGCGTGATTGTGTTTGCCAGATCGTAAACATACCCGGCAATAGCGAATCCGCCTTCGGCCGTTTGGACGATCGCCGCCGCTTCCGTTTGATCGCCGAGGTGATACATTCGATGCCAGAGGGTATCGCCGCCAAAGCTGAAACGAGTGATGGTCATGTCGTAACCGGCATCAACTTGAGCGTAACCGGCAACAACATAGTTGTCGTCAACCGCATTGCACACACAGGTAATGACATCCAATCCGGGAACTCCCGAACTGCGCATCCAGACGAAATCCGGTTCGGGCTGTGCGTAGGACACTGCCACGACCAAGCTCGAGCCGGCAAGCAAAGTAACGAGATTCATGATTCGCCTCGCGGAGAATGTTTTGTCAAGTTGATGGCGGAGCGGAAGTCGCTCGCATCACTTGACCGTTGCATGAACAGGAGCAATATACCACTGGATGGCGCGGCAATCAAGCGCCGGGGAGACGGCCCCACCGACTGCCCGGATTCAGACCTGTTGAGTCCAATTTGGAACGCTGGATTGGTTCCGGGTTGACGATCCTGGCATCGGCCCGAGCTGCGCAAGCAATCAAGAAATGGATCGCGCTTGCCGAATCACTTGACAAACTGGAATTCCCTCCGTATATTACCATTAGGTTAATTAACCAATTGGTTCAAAGACATGGCTCTCGATAATTTAAGCTTAACATTTTCAGCCCTTTCAGACCCGACGCGTCGGGCGATCTTGGCGCATCTGGCGTCTGGCGCGACGTCTGTCGCTGAACTTGCCAAGCCCTTCAGGATCAGCGCACCAGCGGTAACAAAACACCTGAAGGTCCTCGAACGCGCGGGTCTGATCACGCGCAGCCGTCAGGCTCAGTGGCGGCCCTGTCAATTGGATGCTAAGCCTCTGCACGATGTTGCCGACTGGGTGGAGCAGTATCGGCAATTCTGGGAGCAGCGTCTCGATCGACTCGAAGCTTACCTACATGAAATGCAAGCAAAGGAGGACACGGATGGCGGCATCAGGAACTAAACCCGCGTTGGCGGACACGTCGGATCGTGAGGTCGTAACTTCGCGCCTGATTCGGGCTCCCCGCGAACTGGTGTACAAGGCGTGGACTGATCCGCAGCAAGCGGTGAAATGGTGGGGTCCGCGCGGCTTCAGGACGACAAGCCATGAGTCGGACATTCGCCCGGGCGGAGTATGGCGATACACGATGCACGGGCCGGACGGGCGGGACTATCCCAATCGGGCGCGTTATCTTGAGCTGGCTCCGCCGGAGCGACTTGTTTACATCCACGATGACGGCCACGACGAATCGTCGGGGTTCCATGTTACGGTCAGGTTTGAGGCGGTGGACGGCGGGACGCTCCTGACGATGCACGCGGTGTTTGCGACGGCTGCAAGGCGGGATTTTGTGGTGACGGAGCATAATGCGATCGAAGGCGCGAAGCAACACCTGGAGCGGCTTGCGGAGCACCTGGCGAGCGGGATCACGCTGGCGGGAGCATTGAGCCTCGCGTTGCCATCGCCGCGGGAATTCACAGTGACGCGGATCGTAAATGCTCCGCGCACGCTTGTGCTGGAGGCGTGGACGCGGCCCGAACATGTGGTGCGCTGGTGGGGATTGCGGAGTATGACGATGCCGGTCTGCCAAATCGACTTTCGGCCCGGCGGTCAATATCGATTCGTCTTGCGCGCCCCTGACGGGCAAGAGCACGGGTACCACGGAGTGTACAAGGAGATTGCGCCGCCGGACCGGATAGTGAGCACCTTTGTCTATGAGCCGCTGCCGGAGCATGAGGCGCTGGTCACGACTCTCTTCGAAGCCCTCGGCGAGCGGACGCGGATCGTGGAGACCGTGTTACATCAGTCGCAGGAGGATCGTGACGGGCATCTTGCCGCAGGTGTGGAGGCCGGAATGCGCGAGACGTTCGAGCGGCTGGAGGAGTTACTGCGGGAGCTGCAACCGCCGGAGGTCCATTAAATGAATGAAGTCGAGACATATTTGAAGTCGTTGCCGCCGGCATCGCGGGCGACCCTGGAGAAGCTGCGAGAGACCATCCGCGCGGTGATTCCGCAAGCCACGGAGGTGTTAAGCTACGGCATGCCGACGTTCAAACTGGACAAGGGGATCGTCGCGTACGCGGCGTTCAAGGACCATTGCAGCCTATTTCCGATGAGCGCGACGATTCTGGACCAGTTCGGCGATGAAATCGCAGCCTACCGCGCGTCGAAAGGCACGCTCCATATTCCCATCGGCGGGTCTCTGCCCACGGCGCTGGTCAAGAAACTGGTGAAAGCGAGAGTTGCGGAGAACCAAGCCATCGCGAACCAACGCGCGGCGAAACAACCAAAGAGGAAGGAGCGATGACGGAACCGGAGTTCGTAATCAAACGAGTATTCGATGCGCCACGCGAGTGGGTGTACAAGGCGTGGACGGAACCGGATCGGCTGGCCCGATGGTGGGGTCCGCGGGGATTCTCGATCATGCGTGCGCAGCTTGACTTGAGGCCTGGTGGCGTCTTTCACTACGGCCTGGTATCTCAAACCGGTCAGGAGATGTGGGGACGATTCCTGTTTCGTGAGATCGTTCCGAACGAGCGTTTAGAGTACATCTCCTCGTTTTCAGATGCGGCGGGCAGGGTTATGCGTTACCCGGGCCATGAGGAATGGCCGCTCGAGATCCTGTCGATCGTGATGTTCCGCGATACCAACGGCGGGACGATGCTAACGCTGAACGCCACACCGTGGCAAGCATCGGAGGCAGAACAGAAGGTATTCGAGGCTGGCTTCAAGTCGATGGAAGGCGGTTTTGGCGGAACGTTCGATCAGCTTGACGCTTACCTGTCGTCCACGATGAAGGAGCACCGTTCTTGAGCATTCCATTCAGCTCAACCGACGTCATGCCGGACCGCGACAAGGACGGCTGGACGCAGAGCCTGGAAAGACTGGAGGCTTCGGTCAAAGCGATGTGACGTAATTGCTTGGGACCGGCGAAAACAAGGGGGCCGACTCAGTGACGAGTCGGCCCCTTCGCGTGCACAAATCCGCTGGACCCGCTATTCGAGGCTCAGAATATAGCAGCGTCCCGAGTTCTCACTTTCGGTGTCGTTCCACCGGGCGCCGGAGAGGATTTCGCTTGAGCCGTTGCCATCAAAGTCGCCGATATTCACGAGGCAACTGCCGAGGCGATCGGCGACGGCCTCTCCGGTGTACTTGTAGAATTCCTTGTCCCACCCGCCGTAAAAGAAATGCACGGTGCCACGGCTACCGGACTCCTGATCGGCCTGAGCAGCCCAATCGCCCTTCTTGTCGCCGTTGATATCGCCGAGACTGAATACGTGCTGTCCGAACTTGCCGGCTTCGACGCTGCCCCAGAACGTGGCAGAGGGCACATCAGACAGTTTTTCTGCGCCGTGGTACAGATAGACCTTGCCCAGCTGACGGCCGCCTTGCGAGCACTGTGGAGCGCCAACAACCAATTCGGCCTTGCCATCTCCATCGATATCCGGCACGACAGCCACTGACCACCCAAACTGATCCTGGAACGAACTCTTCTCCCCTTTCAGGATCTGAGATGCGCTGGAGAACTTTGCGTCTTTGCCGCCGAAGAAGATGAAGGCTGCACCGAAGTAATCGGCCTCGGTTCCAAAGTGTGGCGCGCCAATTACCAAATCGGCCGTCCCGTCGCCGTTTAGATCCCCTGTGCTCACGGAAGTTCCGAAGAGATCATTCATGGTTCCAAGGCGGATTTCCTTATCCGGAGACTTGGACACGCTTCCGCTCCTCCCGAACCAGATGTAGGCGCGGCCCGACGTGGCGCCCGATTTGGCCGAATGTGGTGCGCCGACGATGAGGTCGGCAAGGCCGTCACCATTGATATCGTCCTTGAGACTTACAGACTGGCCGAAGCTGTCCTTTGACTCTCCCATGGTCAGAACCGCCGAAGCGGACCTGCCGAAGTCCGGGCCTCCGAAATATAAATAGACCTTTCCGGCCGGCTTCTGGCCGGTGCCCTGGCCGCCGTCGGCAGCCACAGCGAGATCGGGCATACCGTCGCCGTTGAAGTCACCGCCGCCCGAAAGCGAACTGCCGAACAGTTCACCCTCCACCCCGCCCTGAATGGTCAGGACGGGCGCATCCGCCAGCAGGTTGTCGTAGAGATTCACATAGCCGCGACGTACGGGTCCGTCGTTTTCGCCCGTTGCGGAGATCGCATACAGCTTCGCGCCGCCGGTCCAGGCGTAGGCGCCTTCGACACCGGAGCCGAAGTAGGCACGGGTCTGCTCGCCGGAAATCACGCGGAGCAAGTTCTTGGCGTTCTTGCCTTCCAGTTGGGCGAGCGCGAGCGTGAAAATGACCAGCACGGCGACGAGCGCCATCAAAATGTAACCAACACGCTTCATAGGGAGGATTCCTCTATGGTGGGTTCCGGCCGCCTGATTTGCGACGCTCTCACGCGCGAGTGAGAGGGATCGAAGAGATGTTCGGGGCGGATGCGATGAACTCAGAGAGAGAGAGGAGCGCAGGCCACTGCCCGCACTCCTCGTGCTCTCTCAAGCTAAGCGATCAATCAGCGAACGCGAACGAGGTCAATGCGGCGGTTCTGGTACTTGCCGGCGTCGGTCGAATTGGTCGCGACCGGCTTGGAAGAACCATAACCCTTGGCAACGAGTCGATTCGGCTCGACGCCGCGCGAGATCAGGTAGTTGCGGACAGCGTCGGCCCGGGCCTGCGACAACGGATTGTTGATCGCATCGCTGCCGGTATTGTCCGTATGGCCCTGCACCTCGAGCAATTGAATTTCCGGGTGCTCGTTGATGAGCTGAGCGGCGCCGTCGAGGACGCGGGCGAACTCATCGGTAATCTCAGCTGACCCGGTGGCGAAATTGACGCCCGGGAAGCTGACCACACCGCCGGCCTCGGACCACACGGACTTGATCGAGTCCTTGGCCTCGGGGCGCAACAGTTCGAGGCTGAGCTTGAGGCTCGGGTTGCCCTCGAAGATGTAACGGTGGATAAACTCCTTCGGACCTTCGGGCTGCTTGGAATAGACTTCGGCTTCCTTGCGCTGCCGCTTCAGCGTGCCGAACATGCTCTTCATCGGGTTGCAATCCTTGAAGTAGAAGTTCACCGACAGGCGGTGGTTCTCATCGAGGAAGTCCTGACGCTCAGTCACGTAGGCGTACTGCACAGCGAAGTTCGAGAAGTTGAAGCCCATTCCGGCGGTGAACCCGCGCTGCTGGACAAACAGATCGTTGATCCCGGCGGCGATGTAAGCCGACGTTTTGTCCGAGACATCGAAGTCGTAGGCGGCGCCCAAACCGGAAGTCGCGTCCTCGTCCTGCACTTTGATCAAGTCAAAGGCAGCGGTGATGTGCTTCCACGGAGTGACGCCGACGCCGAGGCGTGCCTCGAACGGGACCTGATCGTCGCCGTGCTTACCCGCGATATCGCGGATATTCGCGCCGAAGCTCAGTTCGTCGTAGGGTTTGAACAGCAAGCCGGCGTCGAGACCGTAACCGGTATTATCGGCAAGGTCCTCTTGCAGGTACTTGGCTCCGAGTCCGAAAGCGAGGCCGGCTCCGAGCGTCCGGCCGAAGCCGAGCTGGAAGGCGTTGCTCGAGACATCGAAGTCCCCGGTCTTTCGACCGGTGTTGTCGTACTGTCCGATCCCGGTAATACCGGCGTTCAGCCAGGAGACGCCGAAGGTCCCGATTCGATCGGCCCTCAGCGCGGCGCTGACATAGTTGTAGTTACGCTCCGCTCTCATGCCGGCGGTGTACATGAGCGAGGCCTCGAACCGGCACAGCGAAGCGAGCGCTGCGGGGTTCCAGTAGAGCGCCGTAGCATCTTTCACGACGGCCGTTTGGGCAGAACCCATCGCCATGGCACGGGCACCGACACCGAAGCGCAGCCACGGATCCGTGAAGTTCTGCGCGTGCGCCGGAAGTACGGCCAGCAGGCTGAGGAGCAGTGCGCCCACAACAAGCGTTCGTACACGGGGATTCATATCCCTCCTCCTGTCATCTCGGTATATCAAGTTTGTTTTGTTCACGGGATGGACATGCTGATGCCGGTGGGGCCGGTTTGACGCGGCCCCACCGACATTCGGTTGATGCTTACTTCTCGTTCTTGAACGCGACCTTGACCACTTCCTGACGGGTCTTGCCCGAGGCGGTGATCTTCACGTTCGCAAGGTACACGCCGTTAGCGACCTGATCGCCACCGTCATTGGTCCCGGCCCACGTCACAGCGCACGTTGCGCAGTTAGCGGACCACGGTCCATCATAGATTGTCGCGACGAAGTTACCCGCCCAGTCGTAGAGCTTGACCTGAACCTCTGCATTACCCTCGACACCGGTCACCGGGAAGACGAAGGTCGTGTGACCGTCGGCCGGAGTGAACGGGTTCGGGTAGTTGTACACAGGACCTTCGGTCAGCGTCTGGTTGCGTTCGCCGACGACGTAATGCCAGGTCATGGCCGTCGCGTTTCCGGCGACGTCAGCGACCGTAGCGTACAGGTCATATTCACCGGCAGCCAACGGACCGGCCGTCAGATCGGCCCAGCCGGAAGTTCCGGCCGCGTCGATGTTCGCCACGGTATCGGTTGCGACCGTCACACCACCCATCGTGCGCAGGCTCATGATGAACGACTCGCCGTCAAGTGTAGTGTTTCCGACTTCCTCGAAGTTCACGATGAACGTCGGGGTTGAACCGATCTGCAGAACGTTGTGATTCTGCGGCGTGTACGGCTCCGGAGTGATGCCGGTGAAGCGCGGACCCGCGGTATCGACGGTGTAGATCTGTGAGCCACCCGGGACCGGCACACCGTACGTGTAGTTGACACGCAGGGTGAGACGGAAGCTGCAGTAGCGACCCAGATCGTAGTTACCGTCGTGATAGTACATGTTACCTTCACGACGCAGCGCGCCGTTGTCGGTCAGTTCAGTCCACGTGGCGCCGGCGCCGCAGGTCATGGCTTCGACCATGAGTTGGGCGGACGGGTAGTCCACGTTGTTGCCGGCAACCCGCATGGCGAATTCATGCGGCATCGACGACAGGTAGAACGGCGGCAGATACTCGACACCCGCTTCGTTCGGCGACACCGCGAAGCTCCACGTCACGAAGGAGGTGTTGCAGACCCGGTCGCACACCGAGAGAATCAGCGTGTACGAGCCTTCCGGCAACGGTCCGACCCACGTGATGTTGTGGTCCGTGATGATCACCCGTTCGGTCTCCTGATGCAGGCGGCGCACGGCGCTGCCGTCACCCGGACGCAGGAGCAGTTCGACGCACTGGACGTCAACGCCACTCATACCGTCCAGCGTTCCGTGTCCGGCGATGGCCGGGGTCCACGAACCGAGGTTGACCTGGTTGGTGTGCTTCGTATCAGCGGCACCGCCGAAGAGTTTCGGCGCGGACTTCGTCAGGCGAGTCGGGCCAACCACATCAATGGCGGGCGCGATCGTTCCGACGTTTCCGCCCGGTAACAGGGCGGCGAGGGCCGGTTCAATGTCGGTGTAGTCGGCACTGATAGTGATCGCCTGTCCCGACGGCAAGACCTGACCATCTTCCGGCGTCACGATGGTGATCGCGGGGCCGGTGCCATCCACGATCCACGACTGCACGCTGGTGGTCGTCGCACCCAGCGAGTTGGTCGCGGACACCACGACGCGCAGTTCAACCGCGGCGATATCATCGTCGAGGTTGTAGTTGCCGGTGACCGTAAACACCTGATCGGTGTTGTTCGGATCGGCGGCCGGCGTCATCGTGAAGTTGGCATGGGTCAGAATCGTGTCGGTGCACAGACCGCCGTCGCAGTTGTAGAGCCGGACGACGTCAATGCGGATCCCGTCACTGGAAAGGTTCACATCGTCCAGCTCGCCGAGCGTCACCGACAGCGGGAGGTTGGAAGACGGATTCCAGTAGTTCTGGTAGCGGCAATCGCCTTCCACCTCATTGAAGGTGATCGACGGACCGCCACACTCGATTACAAACGTCCAGGTGATCGTGCCGATATTACCGACACAGTCGGTGATGCGGGCATTGACGGTGTATTCACCGCAACGGCCGCCCGGCGCGACGATGTACTTCGCATGAGCGTCATCCAGCTCAGCGTAGTCACCCGTGCTTTCCGGACCAACGTTCTCACCCAGCGGGTTAAAGATGTTCAGATCAAACGTTTCGAGAATGATGCCCGAACCGTTGTCGTCGAGAGTGCCGTGACCGCCGCGCGAATCCAGTCCGGAGATCATGTCGGCCAGATGACCGGTGGTGAGATTCGTGATGCTGCCGTCGGCGCCCATGCGGCCGATCTTGACTGTTCCGGTGCTCAACTGCTTGCCGGTGTTAATCACCGCCGGGTTGTTGCCACCATTGCGCACCGTGATCGTATCTTCGTTGCAGTCATCCGTAAACAGGACTTCGACGACGATCGCCTGATCACGCGTGAAGCCCTGGCCGTCAGTCGGGGTGACCGCGGTGAGCGTCGGCGCGCAATTATCGACCGTGAAGGTCCACGAACTGAAGGTACGGCCGTTGTCGTCGCCCTGGACAAAGTTGATGTCCGTGGCTTCGACTTCGATCACGAGGGCCGTCTGGTCATCCGGGAAGGAGCCGGACGGATCGTACGACACATAGACGCTGTCGCGGCCGTTCGGGTCAATCGTGGTCCAGGGCCAGGTGGTCACACTATCCGGCAGCGTGTAGGCACGGTAACGAATACCATTCGGGGCGATGTTGGCACCGGCGCCATTCTCCTGAACCCAGAACGCGAATTCGTTCTGACCTTCGGGATTCCACCAGTTGCCACACTCTTGCTGGGCGAAGGTAATCGCCGGGCCGGCGCAGCGGACGTAGTATTCCCAGGCGAAGTTGTCACCGGCGGCATTGCCGGCCGAGTCGGCGACGACGACCGCGATATTGTGCGGGCCGGGGATGTAGGCGAAGTCAGCCGCGGCACCCGAGGTCGGGCCGCCGAAGGTGATGAACGCATCATCCTGGTTGTACCGCTGATAGACGCGGAAGTTGAGTTGTGCATTAGCCGTGTCGGCGATGCCGAAGCGGACGCCGTCGATGAAGAGGGCGATGCTGCGGATATCGACCTGCGACGCGCCGCTGCAACACATGACGAGATCATTGATCGCGGCCTGAATGGGCGAACGCTGACCGCAGTTCATCGTGTCCGTCTCGAAGTCAATCGGATCTTCGTCGTAACGCGGTTCCCAGCGATCCCAGTCGTTATTCCACCAGAAGTCGTTATCGTTGTTCACGCAGTCGCGCCAATCTTCGTTGGTCAGACCGTCGCCGTCGTTGTCAATGGGGTCACCGATCGGCGATACCGCGCGCACCTGCGGCGGCTCGACGTCGATCGTGAAGGCGTAGTCATGCGTCTCGTCGTTGTACCCGCACACATCGTTGTAGATGTGCCAGTGCGCACAAAGACGCGGCGGATTTAGGCAGGAGCCCCACTCGTCAGCCGGGAATAGGGCGACGATTTGATCCCACTGCAACTGGATGGAGACCTGATATCCACCTTCGATCCGCTGCCACGTGAGGGCCTCAGCGGTCACTTCGTAGGTGTAATCATAGTCTTCGCAGTTCATCAGGTCAAGGTAGGTGAACGCGGTATCGATTCCCGACTCACCGTCAGTCAACAGGGCGACCAAAGTCGTCTGATGATTGATGTAGGTCGGGTTCATCCACGCTTCCGGACCGGTAACGTCAACCCAGAACGGCGTGACCGGAATGGACAGGTTATCCGTCCAGAACTGGACGTGGTGCTGTCCCGGAGCCAGGCAGCCGAAGTACGGCGGGATGCTCTCCGACCCGCTGGCGAACTGCACGGTGAAGATGCCGCTGACGGATTCGTAGCTGGTCGTCCACACGTTTTCGTACGGACCAGAGGGCTGGCCGTCGTTGACGATGCGGATGCCATCCAGCCAGACATCAATCGTGCTCTGCAGCGGCACGTATTCGCCCTGCCGCAGGACCGCCCAGAAGACCGGGTCGCAGTCCACCGTCACACCGCGAGCCGGCGTGTAGTAGGTGCTATCGGGATTCTGCCAGCAGTTGTCGTCATCTCGGAAGAAGACCTGGCCGCTGAGCGGGGCGACGTTGGAGTAGAAGATGGCGAGGGTCGCACCGTCCGGGCACTCGTTGCTGATGGAGACGTTCCAGTCAACAATCCAGTGGAAGTCGATGGTACCCTGCGGCACGTTGCGATTCTCATAGACGATTCCGCGCTCGACCCAGATTTGTGCTTCCTCGTCCCAGTAGGCGGCGATGATCTGGTTCGTGACGTAGCCCTGCGGCAGCAACGCGGCGTTGAAGCGCATGCTGAAGCGCGACTCGTCGGTACCGTTGCCGAGATCATTCGAGAACACGGTCTCGACCTCGGACAGCAGCGTGTAGTAGTACTGTGACGGCGGCAACAGGTTGACGTTGTCGTTGTCGTGCGACGGCTGGAACCAGACCGCTCCGTGTCCCGTGATGCCGTTGTCCGGAACGATCATCCGCAGCTGCAAGTCTTCGCTCGTCAGCCAGCCGTTGGAACCGCCTTCCTGATCGACGCGGTGGACATTCATCTCGTACTTGGTAACGAGCACGAAGGTGTTGCCACTGCGGACGGTGGTTACCGTACGGAAGACCGTCACCTGACCATCGCGGTTGTTGAGGCGGCACGGGTGGACGATGCTCGGCAGCGGGCCGGCATAGTGCGTCGGGTCACCCTCGGTCTGCTCGACGCAGACCAGACCACCGTCGGTGATGCAGGATTCGGTATAGTCTTCCAAGGTTGCGAACACCCACGGGACCTGGCCCTCCTGGACCGGCACGTTGACCCAGTTCTCCGTGTAGAGGACCGGCGTCGGACTCGTGCTGACGTCAGAGAAGAGGAACCGCGGTGGGGCCGGATCGACGGTGCCCGATTCATCATAGGCGACGGCGCGGAAGGCGGCGTTCGCCGGGATGGCATCGAACTCAGCGCTGATCTCCCAGATGTGGTAATCCAGCCATTCGTCACAGTACTCCGTTCCGTCGTTGTCTTCGCCGAGGGCCACCCAGCTCTGACCGTTGTCGGTCGAGTACTGGAAGACCACGCTCGAAGTCCAATTCGGCGGGCAGTCATCCGTGACGGCCCAGATCTTATCCAGACAGCCGAGACCGTTATCGACATCGAAGCCGACGATCCAGGCACGCTGGTAGAGCTGATCAATGATGAAGATGTTGACCGCTTCGACGGTGCAATTACCCGCGTGATCGTAGCCGACGGCGTACACGATGTACTCACCGAACGGCACGCCACCCGTGTTCCAGCTCACTTGATACGGTGCGCTGTTGTCGCAGCCGAGGCGCTGCCAGGTTTCGAACTGATACTCGCCGTCGTCCTCGGGTACGAAGTAGAAGCAGACGCTATCGACCTGGCTGACGCCGCCGTTGGAGAACGGATCCGTCGCCGTGGCCGAAATGGTGGCCACCTGACCCTGTGCGATTTCGGTGCCGGCCGGCGTCACGTCACCATTGATGTTGGTGATGTCCACGATCGGGGCACAGTTATCGACACGGACCGAGTCGGCGAACAGGATGAACGCTTCGTTCGACAGCGGGACCGCGTTATCACTGATTCTCGCGCGGACCGAGATGGTACCGCAGCTGAAGCTCGTGAAGTCGCTGGCCAAGGCCCAGCGCCCGGTGACGCCGTCACGCACCGCCAGACCCAGGTTGGTCCAACGGTTGGTGTCGTTGTCGGCCGCCCACTTCCATTCGAACCAGACGCTATCGACATTGGCGTCGGTCTGACCGAGGTTGAAGGTGACCCAGACATCGTCGTACCATTCGCTGCTGCCATCCAGTTCGCAAGCACCGCCGACCAAGCCGCGGGTTACCGGCAGGTTGCCGTTAATCGCGGCCGGGACGCTGTGATCGATCACGATGTTGCGGAAGTCATAGCCGCGCGTGACCAGTTCGCCGCCGACATCCGCGGAGCCGATGGCGCCAAGCTGCGCCGGGCCTTCGCTGATGGTCGTGACGTCCCAGTCGGGCACGGTCCACGTGGTCGTGCCGATCGGGCCCGGCACGGTCCGGATGTCCGTGGTATCCACACCACGCACCCATACGAACCGCACGTTATCGAGGTACGGCTCGCTGTGGGCGACGATGGCGATGTTCGTTCCGTTCAGGTGCGGGTTCGTCTCGGCGTCAACACCACCGATCGTGAAGATCGCGATGTTGGCTTCGTTATCCACGACCTGATAGCTGCCGTCGATAATGTACTGACCCTGCGCGTCCATGAAGTCGGTCTGGTACACGAGGTCGGTCGCTACGGCGGCGAAGTCATAGGTCCAGCCGTCCACCAGGTCCGTCGGGACCTGCCAGTTGAAGCTGTACGGGAAGTTGGTATCCGTGCCGATCAAGGTCCAGGCATCCGGATCGCCGCCGCTGTGACGGTAGTACAACGCGACCTGACGCAGCCCGAAGTTGTCGGCGGCGTTCAAGGCGAAGGTGTGTACCGCACCGCGCTCGAGGTTGGTCACCACGACGTCGTCGCGGGTAACCTGAGTAATGACGGCGGTCGGGGGCTGGTTATCGACGTTGACGATCAACGGATTCGTCGGCGCGCCGGCCTCACCGAGGCTGGTGTTACCGTCGATGTTGCCGTAGAAGTCTTCGGCAAACGCACCGATCCAGTAGGTACCATTCAGAAGTTCGGTATTCCAGGTGCCTTCCACCGGGCTGAAGACGGACTGGGTATCGCTTTCGGCCGCGATGCGTTCGATGATCGTCCACGGTCCGGGCATGCCCTGCTCCAAGGTCGCCCACGTGACGGCTTCGACATCGCGAGCGTCAAGCAGGGCCTGCAGGTTCACATTTCCGGTCACGAAGACTACCGACGAATCGGGCGTCTGATCCGGCGTAACGGTCAGGCTGTAGGCGATCGGAGCCGTATGGTCAGTGACCCGGAAGCGCTTGACATAGCCACGGCTGATCAGGTCCGCCCACTTCTCTTCGTAGGTCGTTCCGTTACCGTGGTTCAAGAGCTGCGTGAGGGTCAACTGGTTACCGGACTGATCCGTCGTGAGGGCCGCGATATCGTACCACGAGCCGACTTCGACGTTCGGGCAGTCACCGTTCCACAGGTCAACATAACGGGCGCTGAACGGACCGGTCGAGTCGTCGCCGAGGTAGCACCAGCTGAAGAGGTTCAGCGGATGGTCATCGGCACGCTTGATCAGCCAGTACACGCCGTAGGCATCATAGTTCTCCTGCTCGGGGCAGGCACCCAGCGTCAGCAGGGTGTAGCGTTCGAGCGTATCCGGAATCTGCGGTTCGGTCCACTGGTCGCACGGCAGATCATCGACCGTGACGTCGCTTTCCCAGACGAACACTTCCGCGATCGGCGCTTCGACATCGAAGGAGACGGTGTAGTTTTCCCATTCCTCGATGTTTCCGCAACGATCTTCGCCACGGACGCGGACCCGGACATCACCGGTCAGGCCGGCCACATCCCAATACGCGGTCCAGAGGATATCCGGATTGTTTTCGGCACCGCACCACCACGGAAGCGGCTCGCTGCACTCTTCGCAGTTCCACGACGCCGGCCAGTCGGCATTGTCATCCATGCCGATCTCGAACCACGTCGTACCGTCGAGGCTGTACTCGAAGTACACACGCTCGATGGTGTAGTCGCCCTGTGCTCCGAACGCATGCAGCCAGACGTCGTGACCCCAGGCGGCCGTCCAGTTCGCGGAGTGCGCTTGCTGGTCGAACACGGTGAAGGCCTCTTCGTCGCAGTCCGGGGTATCATCCCAGTTCAAAGCCCACAGCTGCACGGCCGGCGGGGTGGTGTCCTGAATATAGACGTCAATGTAGCGGCCGGCCGTGTAGGCTTCCATGGCCTCTTCGACGCTCAGATCACCGTTGCCCCAACGATCGCTGACCACCGCGACGATGTCGAGGGTCTGGTTGCAGCGGGTCGTGAGCTCAAGCAGGATGTAATGCGGATTGCAGTCACTCGGAATTTCGCCGCACAGCAACCACGAGTCTGCCTGGTTCGGATGCCACGCATCCTTGCAGTACAGTTGGACGCGGTTATGCGCCTGCGTGCTATCATCCGGGTTCAGACCGTCGGTCCACTCGACCCACAGCCAAGCCGGTTCGTTCTCGCCGCTGAGCAGTTCGAGCGTATCCGGAGCGACCGGATTCGGCGCGGCGCCATTCAGCTGCGTGATCGTTCCCAGCGGGGTCGCGTTGTCCACGTACACCCAGAAGTTATCGGCCATCGTATCTGCCTGCTGGTCGCAGATCGCGTCGATCGCCAGCACCCACAGGTGCCAATGGCCATTCTCATAGTCCGACACATCCCAATCGAAGCAGTATCCATTGCCGTGCGTGTCGCGGCTATCGGTCCAGTAGATGGAGTCGATCAGTACCGGCTCATCGTCGCCAAGCTGACCCCAGAGTTGGACGCCCCAGACATACTGCTGGTATTCGGGCAACGCGCCGCAAATACTCACGGTTTGATTTCCAACTTCCGTGGTTCCGTCAAGGACGTTATCGGTCAGCTCAACGGTTTCATTTTCCGTGCAATCCCAGCCCTCGTATTCCATGTAGTCGAGGGTGCTGTGATCCGGCAGTTCCGGCGTGCAATCGATGCAAACCAGGTCAGTCACGCCGAAGCCACAGTCGGTGGTCACGGCCACGGTGTCGATATTCCCGGCGCAGTCGCTGAAGCTCACCCACATATGGTAGCAACCCATATCGAGGTTCGCCGCCAGCCACGCGGTACACAGATCACCGCCAAAGTCGAAGGTCCAGGTATCCACGTCGTCGTTGGTCAGTTCACCGAAGTTGTGCGAGAAGAGTTCGTCGTCGCGCTCAACGTACAGCCAGACCTGATTGACGTTCACCTCGCCGGAAACATCATCCGGATCGAAGGTGATGGTGACGATACCGTTTTCGTTGTCGAGGCGGCAGCGGTCACCGCAGTACGTGTTGTGTAGAACCGTCGGGGTGGCTTCGGATTCGCCGATCGGGGCGGTACCGTCCACGTACAGGGTCTTGACAACCGAGGTGTCGTTGCCGTTATAATCTTCGACGATGACACGGATATTGAAGCCGTGGTCGCCGATTTCGTCCGGCCGCGGCTGGAACTCGACGGCGACGGTCGTATCGCCATCCGAACCCCAAGTCAGGTCGTCGTAGATCGTTTCGAGGTTGCGCCATTCGCTCGGCTCGCCGCCCGGAATCAGACTCTGGTACTGGAAAGTCAGCGAGGCCAGACCGGTGTCGATATTGGTCGCGGCGAAGATCGCGTTGATCCAATACGGAGCATCGGGCTGAATGTAGCAGATCTCGGGTTCGGTACAGCTGTAAGCGGTATCGATGGCATTCCAGATCTGGTACACTTCGATGCGGGACGCCGGTTCACTGTCGTTGAAGCGGACCGTGATCTGGCAGACCACGTTGTCGCACAGGTCGGTGTTGTTCACCGTATCGATGGCGACGACACGCAGCTGGAACCAGCTTTCCGGGTCCGGATTCGGCTCGACGTGGTTGAAGTAGGCTTCGAGATCCCACACGCCGGTGTAGGTCAGGCCGTCATGGCGGATCAGCGTATCCGAACCGGCGGCCGGCTGGATACTCGTCCACGTCATGTATTCCGGATCGTTCGGGTTCAGCGAACGATACTGGAACCAGCCCAGCACACCGTGGTCGGCGTAGCTCTGATCCGTCGCCGTGATCGTGATCAGGCGGTCTGCCGGAATCATAATCGCGGTATTGTCCGGATTGTCCACGTTGTTGATCGTCGTGATGCAGGCCTGCGGCTCGCTCACATCGACCCACAACTGCTCGGCATTGGTGACATACGTATTGCCACACTCATCAATGACGACCGAACGGCTCCAGAACAACGTGTTCTCTTCGCCCACGCCGTCGCCGGCCTGAACGTCATAAGTTTCGTCAACCAGACCGTCGCCGTCGTTATCGATGTTGTCGGCGATCGGGTTGTAAGCAGCCCAGCTACCCGGCCAGGCTTCGATCCAGCCCTGATCGTCATTCGACCAGACCGTGTCCACATTGGCCCACGAGCTGTCGGCGAACGGATTGCTGGTCAAGCTGACCTGATAGATGACCATGCAGATATCTTCGACGACCAGACCGCCGTTGTTGGTCTGGATATCGGTGACGAAGTGCGCGACGTCCGCGGTATCGCAGAGACCGCCGTTCAGATAGAAGCGGTCGAACTCGATATCGTGCACCGCCGGAATCGAGCCATCTTCAACGATCGTATTGTTGATGAAGAAGACATGCACCGAATCGCCTTCCGACGGATCCTCGATCACGTGGTAGGCCACGTCGTCGTGCCAGCGGACGATCGTTCCGTAGTTGTAGCTGCCGTCAAGCACGGTCCGGGTATCGAAGTTGACCATGTAGTTGCAGGCGCACACTTGGGAGACCGGGACACCACCTTCGCCGTACTGAACGAACAGCGGCTCGGCGCAGGCGTCGCGTGGGTCATCGACCCAGCGGTCAACATTCGGGCCTTCCCAAATATTGTTATCGTTGGCGTCGATCACAAACGCGTATCCGTAGCAACTCGGATCGCCTTCCGTATTCAGCGTAACGTCCACGGTCCAAATACCCGTAGCATCGTCACGAGTCATCGGGTGGAATTCATCCGTGTCGGCCAGCCACAGGGCCACATCCGGGATCAGGTCGCGTTCCGCGTACCAGTCATATACCGGATCGTTATTGCTGTTGGCCATGTCGTAATACCAACCGGCCATACCCTGCACTTCGTGTTCGTCGATCTGGAAGCGGAAAGCACTCGAGGTCGGATCCGCGTCATAGCTCAGACCCGAGATCGCGTCAACCACCGGCTGCCAGGTCGTTCCGTCAAAGCGCTGGAACCAGACGGTGTCAACCACGCCCGTGAAGACCGGCGGCAGCAGCGCCTGATGCGCGGACAGCGGGACGGTACCATGGACGCAGAGGTCGCCGTAGTCCGGCGTACAGAACACCATTTGCGGCTCGTTGACGTTTGCCACACGAACCACGAGGTCGATGCAGGACAGTTCTTCGTACAGATCACCGTCGAAGTCGCTATCGGACTCGAACAGGCCGTCCTCGGCGAAGTAGAGCGGATCGGTCCGGACGATCATCGCGAAGTTGTAAACGCCAGGCAGATAGCTGTTATTGAAATAGACAGCAATCTGATACTGGTTGCCGTTGTCACCGTCCGGCGGATACTGATCCCAGCCGAGGTCATTATCCAGTTGGTCAACCGTGCGGAAGTCGCCGGCCGGCCAGCAGATTTGCTGGGTGGTGACGAGTTCTCCGGTATCCTGATTCCAGAGCTGGATATTGAAGGCCTGAATGGTATCGCCGCGGCAATTGCGGATCGCATCGGCATCGGTGTAGAACAGCACGAGAGCATCCGGATCGTTGTCATTCGGATCGGTTGTGCGGTTGTAGATGATCTCGATGGTATCGACTTCCGCGTCCTGCCAGCTGACCGGTTCGGTCACGCGTACGCGCACTTCCGGATCTTCGACGCTATTCTGAACGTAACTGACAGCCGTGATCGGCGCCTTCGGCATGCAAGCGAAGTTCAGCTCGCAGGTATTCTGCGCGGCGGAGGCTTCGGCGTTGCCCGTGAGGTCGGTCACGTAAGCCGTGAACTCCCAAGTCGAGTACCAGAGGCCGGCGGCTTCGTCGGCGGCTTCGATGAAGCCCCGGACGCCGGACCAGACCACGTACACGCTGTCCCACGTATTAATGAGGGCGATCGGGCCGAGGGCCGGGATGGCCGGGTTCAGCGACTGGTCGTTCGGGATGTAGTCCCACGCCGTCTCGTATCCTTCCGGACCGGAACGGCGGTACTTGAAGTGCATCAGCCAGCCATCTTCGACACTGTCATGGACCGTGGCGGTCATGAGCAGGGTATCGAGCGGCGAGCTGTTATCGCAGGTCGAGAGGATCTGACCATCCGTCAGCAGGAAGCTCTCGGCGAACTGCGGAAGGGCCCACGCGAACACGCCATGGTTCCAGCAGGTCACATTCGTGCCGAACGGAATCCGGTCACGGATTTCAAGCGCCATGCAGCAGATCTCGGATCCGCACTCGAGGTCGCGGTCGAGGTTGCAGTCGCGATTGTAGTCGCCCTGCACGTTGTCGTTACCGTAGTCCACGTCGTCGATGGCGTAAGCGCGGAAGCGGATCGAATCCAGCGGGCTGTTGCCGAAGTCGTGGAACGAGACCCAGACTTCATAGTAACCCGCGGCATCCGGGACTTCATCGAAACCATCGATCGGTGAGACGGCCATATCGACATAATACAGTTCCGCGACGTCGTTATCTTCCACCAGATTGCGCCAGTTACCGAAGCGATCAAGATACTGGAACTGGACTCCGGTGATACCGCAGCCATTATCGCTGGCGTTGGCGCGCAGCACGAAGGTCGAGTCTTCCCAAGTGGTGAAGAGGATCTCGAACTCGTCCGGCACATCCGGATCGGCGACCCAGCACTCGGTCACGCGCGGCATCTCGTTGTCCACGAACACCGGCTGCCAGATCGGATCGGTATCGAACAGGCCACCGTTGTCGTAGGCGACAGCGTACAGCCAGTAGGTACCGGACAGCAGGTTGTTGGTGTTCCAACGCGTACCGAAATAGAAGGCGAATCCATCGACGACGGAATCAGGTTCGGTATTGCCACCGATAAAGGTGTGAATGCCCTGACCCGGCACCGACAGCGAGTCCACGAAGAAGAAGGCGACGCTGTCCACATCCGAGAAGATCGGGCTCGATGACTTGACGGGCACCCACGCATCCGTACCGGTGCTGTCGCAGCGGTAGTTGGTCAGGCAGAGGTCCGGCGTCGGCCAGCAGATCACGGCCAGCGGCGCGGTCGTATCGCACTCGATACGGACGGTAACCACCGGAGTGTTCAGCGGATCGACATTGCCACAAACGTCGAACGACAAGAAGCGCAGGTTATACTGGTCACTCGGCAAGCCGACGATATTCCAGTTGGCTGCGAAGTCTTCGAAGAAGAAATGGCGATAGGTGATGGTATCTTGACCGTCGCCATGCGTTCCCGACGGGATCACCACCCAGCCGGCGTTCGGATCCGTATTGCCGGTGAAGTAGATATTCGGCGCCTCGAACTGCTTGAACTGGAACATACCTTCAAAGAGGTCAAACCAGTTGGTGGCAATCGTGAAGCTGTCACCCGGCAGCGGGTCGTAACCGAGGTCCAGATCGATGTAGTCATCAGCCAGCAGGAACACGGTCGAGTCGGTCATCGTGTTCGGGTTGAAGCAGGGAATCAACGCACCCTGAATCTGGTCTTCGCCGAACTCGGCGCCGCCGTAGACAAGACTGGCCATCCCGGCCAGCGGTGCGATATCGTCGGTGATATCCACCGGAATCGTATCGGCGCATTCGTGACCGTAAATATCCCAGGCCCGGATGCGGACGAAGTAGCGGTTCATGCAGCTGTCCGGGCGTACCGGCGGCAGGCCCAGCGTATCTTCGGAGTTCCACGGCAAGTTACGGATATTCCAGTACACGACGAACGGGTACTCGGTATCCCAATTGCCGCCCTCGTCACCCAGGATGTTGGTCGTCTGCCAGAACGGATACGCGTCAACGTTATTGTCGCGGTTCGCATCGAAGCAGTAATCGAAAATCACACTATCCACGCCGTCGAGCTGATCGACGATGTGGGAGCGGATTTCGACATAATCCCAGGACGCGAACAGGTCGTCGGTGGCATCCAGCGTACCCGGGCGCGCGGTGTAAACATCCACGATCTCCGGGCAGGTCCGATCCAACGTGAACTGCCACGAGAAGTTGCAGGAATTGCCGACGCGGTCGAGTGTCGTGATGCGGACGGTGTACACGCCGTCGGGCAGACCATCCATCACGGTGCCGGTCGGATCACTCAGGGTCAGCAATGCGTCGCTGAAGATGTCGCTATCCGTATAGAACGTCTGACCGAACCCGGCGATCACGTTGTCGCTCGGATCGAGCAGCTCGATCGTCGAGGCGCCGGTACCGTTGTAGGTCAGGCTGTCCACGGCATCCGACGGATCGACGTCCACACCGGAACCCGGCGCGCCCATCCCGTCGAACAATGCCGGATCATAGATCGACAACTGCACGGAGTCGAAGTTCGCGAACACGAACAGACTATCGTCGGCGGTCAACTCCTCCAAGTCCAGTGTGCTGACGTTCGTCTGGTCAACGCGAATCAACGTCGGCTCGCCATCCAACCACAGGGTCAGCTCGCTGAATACCGGGCAGGTCTCGTCTTCGAGGAAAGTTAACGCATAGTCACCGCAGGCCAAGGTATCGCGATGCCCATAGATGTCGCTGATAAACAGATCGACATTATAGACGCGCTCACTGAAGTTGTCCGCGTACCACAGGTAATTGATCCACACGCCTTCGACGTTCATCGAGTCAATGTGGGCCACCTGCGGCATCGTATTGATGCGGAGGTCGGCCGTGTAGAAATCCACGCCTTCGCCGAGTTCGTCGAGGAACCCGTCGTTGTCGTTGTCGATCCCGTCGCACTGCAGCACGCTGTCTTCCACGAAGATGAAGAAGCGCGTCGGGTCATCGGTGTCGTCGCTATGCGAGAACCACGCCCAGTTGCCCGGTGCGTAATAGATCTTGTACAGGTTCTCGTACTCGGTATCCGGCGACGAGATGCCCCAGTACGTGTTCTCCTGATTCCACAACGCCATGTTGTAGGCGTCGGTGATATTCGTGTCGCAGCCGGCCGTGGTCGAGTCACAGAGCAGGATCATGCCCGGATTCGGCTCGTTGTAGTTCTGGATCGTGAAGCTGATCACGCTGTCCAGGTCTTCCCACAGGCAGTACTGCTCCCAGAACGTGCCTTCGCCGCAGTCAACGACGTCAGACAGGACCAGCGGGAACCAGTAGCGATTCGAGGCAATCGAGGTGTTGAACTCCGCGCCGCCGCCCGATTCATCATAGAGCGGGACATAGAAGACCAACGAGTCGTGGCCATTCTCGTCGAAGTTGTAGAAGATTTCATCCGGGTACTGCCACGGATCCGTGGTCAGGAAGCCGGTGAAGTCGATATGGACATCGGACCAGTCATAGACTTCTTCCGACTCCGGATGGACCAGACAGCCCGGATCCATCACGACGGAGACAGTCATCAACGAGTCGAAGTCGATGTTATAGACACCGCGCTGGAGCACGACGACGCTATCGACGTTGTCCTCGTCCGGGTTGCCCGGGAATCCGGTCACCCAGGTATAGTCGCCGCGGACCCACGACCAAACGTAAGTCGCGGTGAACGATTCAGCGCTGCCATAGGTCATGTCGAGGTAGTAGCCGTGCGAACCGTTCTGGCCGGTCTGACGCTGACTCTTCACCGGGATTTCGACGACGACGCCGCAATCATACGCGACTTCGTTGACGATAATCCACTTGGCGACGAGCCGGTCACGACCTTCGCAATCGACTTCGATATCCCAATAGGCCGGGACATCCTGCGTCCAGTCCGGCTCCACGCCGTATGCCGGCGCGCCGCCGTAGTGGTCGGGCTGCGTGGTAATCGCGGTCCAGTCATAGCTGGCGCCGAACTGCCGCAGATCCGCCATCATGGAGTCGATTCGAAGGGTATCTTCGATGCCATTAAAGAGGCTGTCGAGCCAGGCCCAGACTTCAATGGTGTCGCCGATTTGGCCGCGGAACCAATTTGGCGCGCAGTCCTGACCGACGTCCATCACCCACACGCTGTCCACATCGGGCACCGTGCTGTCACAGCCGCTGAACTCGAAAATGCTGAAGGCGGAGCCGACATTGCAGGCGGCGTCGCCAACATAGAAGTAGAGGGTCCCGTACGTGCCTTCGGCGCCCACATTGCTGCACGCACAGATCTCAGGATCAACGCTGTAGTGGTTGCTGAGATAGGTCGTCGTATCGTTCGGATCGGCATAGCCGACGCCGGGGTACCAACCCCAATAGGCGCGGAAGTGATTCTCGTCGATCTGATCGACATAATCCGCATAGACCGTATCATAGTATTCCGCGGAGTCGTCGTCACACCAGAAGTCGGAGAAGTCAGCCCAGATTCCGAGCGGGCTGCTGATCAGATCAGCGGCGTAGCCGTTGATATCAGCGTAGATGTTGACATGGTCGTCACCCGGCGTGACGTAAGCGCGCACCGAGTCGTCGCCGATGGTATACACGAAGTCAATGATCGGGCGCAGGGTATCAACGATGGCCACCGGGTACCAGATCGTGGTGTCGGTGCAATTGCCCCAACCGTCGCAGATCCAGAACCGGGCGTAGATCGTGTCCCCGTTTTCGTAGGTGTTGGTCAGCATGTACGACGAGAATTGGTCGTCACAATTGCCGCCACCCCAGATCGCGACGGCCTGCGTATCGACCGGTCCGCCGAGGAACTCGGGAGTCATCAGCAGGCTGATCTGATCGGCCGTAACCCAGCCCAGTCCGGGGTCGAACTGCGACAGGTCAACGGCATACGAGGACGTGTTATCGGTCAAGCCGAAGCTCGAGTCCGTGTCCGGGTCATGCACGCAGGCGAAGACGTTGATGTCACCTCCCGGATGCACATACTGCAAGCCGATGACCGGGCAATCGCCGGACTCCTCGACGTCATCGAGGATCTCAAACATCGAGTCACAGTCGCAGAACACGGCCGGGCTAAAGTCCGGCGGCAGGCAGTCACTGCAGTAGTAGAGGGTGTCCTGCCAGAACAATTCGCGATCATGGTGACCGAGCGAGTCGTGCAGCGCATGATAGCGGACGATAGCGAACGTATCGACCAGACAGTCGTAGGCATCGTTGGTGTTCCAGATCGTCCAGTAGGCGAGCCAGAGTCCCGGATCGGCGAGGACCACGCTGTCCGCGCGTACGCTGTCACTGTCGGCATCCATATAGACGTTCGTGAAGTCGGCCCACACGGCGGCCGTGTCGAGGCCCACACCGTCGCCATCTTCGCAGTCGATACCGTCGTCAGTCAGGAAACCGATAAACGTGTATGGCTGAGCCGGATTGACGCAGGTCAGCGTCGGAATCGGCGGCGCACCCCACGGGTAGTTGGCCAGCTCAAGGTGCTCATCGTACATCAGCGCGAGCATGCCGCCGGCCGTATCCGCAACAAAGGAATAGGCGAACCATTGCGGTTCGTTGACGTCAACTTGGACGCACTCCTCGAAGTCGGCGGTTTCATCCTTGCCGCCGTAAGTCGTAAAGTGCAGGCCGAACGGCAGATAGTCGCCGTCACAGTGAATCGTCGCCAGATCGGCGGAGTCGGCGCGGAGGTACCAGTACCAGTTGCGCGCCCAACCGATCGTATCGAGCGGATTCTCGGGGTTCACATACTTGAACCACTCACCGTGCGCGTCGGCGATCACCCACGGATTTGGGTCATCCGTGATGGTCTGGAAGTTTCCTTCGATCACATGGATCGAATCGACCGGGGCGGCTCCCAGGGATCCGGGCGGGCAGAGGGCCAGCTCGCAGGTCTCGACGATGGTAGCGCAGACGACAATGCTGTCCTCCTCGGCGGCGATCCAGCCCAAGACGGAGTCGGGTGTGCCGACGCCATCGGGACGGCCCCAAACGTCGGGGCAGCCGGTCCACGGATTACAATCAATCAGGAACACGCAATAGGACGTGTCTTCGGTCGCGTCATTCTCGTAGGCATCGGTGAAGACCGGGTCATTGTAGCGTCCCGGGTTACCCGCCTGATCCCACGCGCTGCGAATCACGAGGCAAACTTCCTGGGAATCCCAAACATCAGGCAGATCGAAGTAGCCGCTCAGCGTGTAGTACACGGAGTCGGAATTGACAATTGAGTCTTCGACGCTGTTCAACCACACATCGACACCCGAAATCAGCGCGCCCGTGACCGTGTTAACGGCCGAGATCTGCCAGTTGCGGGTCACATCCCAAGGATAGGTCGAACCGTCGTTGTTCGGATAGGCGGCCGCATCGTAATGGACGCGTTCGGACAGCTTCACCATCAGGCTGAAGGGCTCGCCATCTTCATAGCGACGACCGCAATCGCCGTCCACCCCGAGGTTGAGCACAGTGCGGGTGGTGCCGGTGTACCAGTCGCGGTGATTGTCGGCAATGCCGGACCAGCCGTCGCCGATGAAGAACGGATTCTCGTTATCGACGTCCAGCTCGGTGGAAACCGTATCGCAAATCAGGTAGGTCGTATCCGGATCGGCGGAAACCACGCTGTCGCCGGCGATCGTATAGGCGCGGACGATAATCGTGTCCTGCAGCGTCCGGTGGACGAGCATGAGGCTATCGACTCCGGCGTCCTGATACCACGTGCCGTTCCAATAGTAGCGGAATTCGGCGAAGTACGCGGGCAGCGCATCATCCAGCTCGAGGAAGCCGTCGTAGATCGTATTGTTGATGTTCGGATCCGGGGTCAGCGACTCGGAGGTCGGCACGAAGAGCGCCTTGCGGACTTCGCGCAGACGGTCGTTGGTCGGATTGTAGAACTGCAGTACGAGCGTGTCGGTCGTGTCCGGATCAATCGTTGAGAGATCGATCAGGAGGCGGACAAACAGGCTGTCCTGAATCTCGTCGTTGGCCGGATTCAGAATGGCGTCATAAGAACCGCCAAGACCCATCGAGTCCATCGAACCGGGCGAGAAGGCATTCCAGTCCGGCATGGTGTCGAACGGAATAAACGCCGGGTCAACGTAGGACGCGGGTCCGGTCGGCGCCTGAACGCTGTCCGGATCGTAGTAGAAGAACCACTGCGAGATCGGCACGATCCGCGGGCACGGGGTCAGACCCAGCACCGCCACCACGCACGGACCCAGGTCCGGATCGGTGAGGGTCTCCGGGTAACTGACGAGGCCGTCGTCAAAGACGCTGGCACCAATAAAGTGCGAGCCGAAGAAGTTGCCGCAGACGCCACTGAAGAATTCCAGGTTGTAGCCGACGATGTACTGGTTGTTGCCGTAGGCACCGGCCGTATCGATCATCCAGTCTTCGACGGTAATGCAGGCTTCCCAAACTCGCTCGTCGCCCTCATCGATCCAACTGGTCACCCAGACCGAATCGCCGTCGGGCAAACTATCTTCCATCTGGTAAATGCAGCTGAAGTCGAACAGGACGGAGTCGGCGGTGGTATCCGTACGCATCCAGACGCAGAGCAGGTCATTGACGTAGTAGTCCACCTTGCAATCCGGCGCGGTCGGTTGCGGGGGTCCGTCACCGGTCACGATCAACGAGTCGATGCACGGTCCTACGCCATTGAGCCAGAAGTACTTCGGGTCGCGCTGGACATTGCCGGCGTTATCGACCAATTCGAGCGTCACGAGGTAGAGGCCGTCGGGCAGCGGGTCGCCGACCGAATTCTCATGTCCCCACGTGAAATTGACCGTATCAGCAATGAAGCTGTTCTGCTGGAACGGCACCGGCTCGAGCGGCGCACTGGTCAAGCCTTGATCGGGATCGTCTTCCGTGTACCAAAGCGTAGAGTCGCCGGGCAGCCAGGCTTGGCCGGGCGTGCATTGGAGGAATACGGTATCGACGCGAACTCGATAGTACAGCCACTCCCGCTGGCAGGTGTCGGACAGACCCTGCGTAAACCAGCGGCGGGCTCGGAACTCGATGATCGGGTCATCGGCCACGCCGTTCGGCCCGTTCCACACGCAGGTGGCATCCGGACCGTAGTTCGGGCCGGCGGGCAGGGCGGGATTGAAGTGGAGACCATCCAGCGGACCCGCGAAGGTCGGCTTGCACGTATCAATAACACAGTGGAGCTGGTTAAGGGTCGTGTAGCCTTCGCTGAGGTCGGTCATCCCGTCATGGTCGCTGCCGAGCACGGTATTGCAACCGGCGGCATCCATATAACGCGCGTGGGTGATTCCGACGATCGCGCCGTACGGGCAGGGGCTGACGAGGCTCAGAAGCGCATCGAGGCTATCGGTGCCGTTCTTGCCCCACCACATGAAGCAGCCTTCGGCCGGATCGCGCCAGACCCAGGCGATGGTGTCGATATCGTCGTCCATCGGAGCCGGGGCGCCGGGGGCGATCCAGTCCAGATAGCTGATGATGGCACCGGTCGGGCCTTCCGGGTTTTCGTCCGGTTCTTGACGAATATCGAAGCCGACGAGGTACACGTCATTAAAGAGATCGTCCCACTCGTCCGGATCCGTGCCCCAGGACTCATCAATTTGCGGCAAATACCAGCGAGCGGAGTCCGGGCTCAGGTTCGTGTAATAGGAGGCATCGAGACTGTCGTACGGGGAGAAGCGCTTGGTGGCGCAGGCCGCGAACGAGTCGTCAAAGTAGATTTCGTTGCCGAGCGTATCCGGCGGCACGTTGTCCGCGCAGAAGTTGTCGGCGTAATTGGAGAAGATATCCAGATCCACGCCGACGTTGTCGGAGTTACCGGCATCGTCGATGAACTGGAAGTGGATTGCTCCGGCGGTGGTGTTATCCAGACAGCGCTGCAGTGAATCCCAGAATTGGCTGCTGACGATCAGGTCGGCCCAGATGATTCCAGTTCCATCTGTGAAGGCGTCGCCGATCCACCAGGTGCTATCGACGCCGTCGGGGGTTTCGATGCAGTGGACAAAAACGGGGTCGTTGTTGTGCTGATAGAGATAGTCCGGATCGGCCGCGATCAGGTCGGACACCCAGTCGGCGAATTGGATCGCGACGTAGGTAACGTCGAAGTTATCATCGACGTGTTCGCCGCAGGCGAGGTCCACGCCGCCGAACAGATCGTAGCAGGATCCGCCGACGTACGGGCTGAAGTAGAAGCGGATCGTATCGTAGCAACCGGCCAGGGTGTCGTTTTCGAGATAGTTGCCGTTGATCACGACCATGGAGTCCAGACAGTCTTCGAGTTCCGGACGGAGGTTATCCGCGGCTCGCAGACAGACTCCTACGGTGTCGTACACGGTGCTGGGGTCCCCGAAACTATCGCCAGGATCCCAAGTCGCGTGAATGACATAGACGGTATCACAGCCGACACCGTTTTCGAGCGCGGCGCAATCCACGACTTCGATGGTGTCCTTGATAAAGGTGATCGCGTCGGCCCCGTCGCACGTGAAATTGGAGAAGTCGGCAAAGACGGTGTCATTGTCATTCAGCTCGAACGCGGACGCCGCGGTGGAGTCGAGCCAGACGGAGTCGCCGATGGCGATGATGCCGTCATTCCAGATGCCGCAAACCTCGGTGAAGAAGACGAGTCCGCAGGGAATACAGATATTGCACTGCGGCGTCTGCGTGCGGGTGAACTGACCACACTGCACGATGTCGGGATTCGGCGAGGTGTCGGTGCCGCGCGCCGCGATATCGAAGGTGATCAAGCTGTCGGCGGCGATGCAGATACCTTCCGGCCTGATGACGATTTCACCGGTAAACGTGATGAACCCCGGCGGGTCATTGACCGTCGAGGTAATAGTCATCGGGTATCCGGTGATGGGTCCGGTCGGGCAGTCGAAGGTCTGCGGCGACACCGGCAACAGACCGAGCCCCGGCGAGGGGTTGAAGATCAATTGCAGGATATCGCCGTACGCCGCCTCGCCCGTCATGGTGACGGTAATGCGGATGGAATCTTCGGGGGCATCGATCGTATCTGGCGCGCCGCCGTTATCGATACATACGATGTCTGGCCCGTCGATGATGTTGAACTGCGCGTAGGCAGCCGGTCCCGTGAGCAGCCCGAAGCAGGCTGCAAAGAGAATCGCAAGCCACACAAAAGGAGTCTGGAACCTCATTTTGTGACTCTCCTGGATATGGGTAAATCTTGTTCTTTCAGTGGGGCGATTGATATCGCGCGGCGCTTGCTGTGCAGAGCGCAAACCGGTCTGACCCGCGGAGCGCGGGCGAGGCCGGTTGGGATCAAAGCTGTAGGGGGATTTCAAATCAAAACTGTCCGTGTCGGTCATGGTCAGACTGGCAATGTGTCCGTAACGCTTTGAGGAAAAAAACACAAACCGTCGGAGCGGTCCCCTCCCCGGTCCGGGGTGGGTTTCCCTCTCGTCGGTTGAATCGGTGAAATCGGTTCTAAGAAAACCAAAAAGTTAGCCGAACGGCTAAATCCTAAGTTCAAGAAACTTCTATACCAGTGAAAGTTCCCAAATATACTCATTCCCGAATATCTTGTCAAGCAAAAAGTTGAATTTAGTAAGCGGCCATGGGTCGGGTCACTAACGCCCAAGTTATTGGGTTTGCGGAAGCTTGCCGCGGGATGTCCGTGGCATCGTCTACCGATATTCATATAGGATTGTTAATTAATGACTTTATTGACAACTCAGTGGCCTATTCCGTGGCTTTTGGAGCTGGCGAGAAGCAGAGTCCGGACGACCTTTGCCGAAACGATTGAGGACACGTGAGTTGGGTCAAGTTGGGGAGACAATTCCATGGCATCCCAGCCCACCCAGTTGCAGTCCTTGAGTCCGATCAGCCAGGATTGAAGCGTTTGGAAGCTCACACCACCTGCTTCCGGCGTGCCGGTACCCGGCAAGATTGCGGGGTCGAGAACATCAAGATCTACAGTAACATACAAGGGGCGACCCGCAACCCACTGCGCGATTTCGTAGGGCGAGATCTCCGAACTCCTTAATAAATTATGACTTCTGGAGAACTCGTACTCTTCTCTTGTGCCCGACCGCTGACCCACTTGCAAAATACGTGACGGCGACACGACGTCGCAAATGCGCCGCATCACGGTAGCATGGCTCAGTTCCACACCTAAGTACTGATTTCTCAAATCCATATGAGCATCGAACTGGATCATCACGAGTTCGGGGTGATGCCGTGCTGCAGCCCTGCCCAACGGCAAGGAGAGCAGATGCTCACCTCCTAAGGCAGCCGCTATTTGCCCACCGGCATGGACTTGACAGGCCATTTGATATGTCATTTCTAAAGTCTTGTCCCTGTCACCGGGAGGCAGGATCAAGTCGCCGGCATCAAAGAACTTGATGTCATCGAGGTCACGATCCAGTTCGGGGCAGTAGGTTTCGAGACCATCAGAAACGGCGCGAATCGCCGGGGGGCCGAAGCGCGTGCCGGGGCGGAACGAGCACGTGCCGTCATACGGACAGCCGAACAGCACGGTCTCCGCGCCGACGGCGGTCGCCTGGGCTCCCATGAACGGCTGGCCGGGCGCGAGGGATGTCGAGTAGTCAGCAGGACTCATTGGGGAAGGAAGCAAGTGACGTCCCGCGCTCGTCGGCGCCGCGGGACCGATTGCCTGAGCTCAATCCCGGAAGTAGAATGCCGGGACCGCGAAGGCGCCGCTCTGATGAGCGGCGGTGTAGTAGTGGGACGATTGGCAGATTTCGCGCTGGCGAGCCGTGTCGAATTGTGTCCGGGGGTCGATGCTCTCCGCTGCATACATGAAGCTCCAGGTGCCGGTCGGATAAGTCGGAACGGAGGAAACGTAAGGCAGGACGACTCCGAAATGCCGCTGCATTCTCGCCTGAATTTCGCGCGCGGTCTTGACGTCGGTCCACAGCGATTTGCACTGCGTGACGAAGCTGCCGCCCTGCTTGAGGGCGCGTTTCGCCAGGCGGAAATAGTCGTCGTCAAAGAGCGCGGCTCCGGGACCGATCGGATCGGTGGAATCCGAGAGAATGACATCGAAGCAATCCGGATTTTCCTCGAGAAACTTGAACCCGTCGCCGACCGCGAGCTGCACGCGATGATCCCGGGTGAGGCAATCCGCGAGTCGCGGGAAGTACTGTTGACAGACCTCGATCACATCGCCGTCAATCTCCGCCAGCACGGCTCGTTCCACGCACGAGTGGCGCAGGACTTCTCGAATCGTGCCTCCATCTCCCCCGCCCACCACACAGACCGATCGCGGCCGCGGATGCGCCAGCAGGGCCGGATGGACGAGCATTTCGTGATAGGCGGCTTCGTCCTTGTCGGTGGTCATGACGCAGTCGTCGAGCACCAGCATGCGACCGAACTCGACGGTGTTCACGACTAGGACGTCCTGATACGGTGAGCGACGATGATGCAAAACCTCGGTGATGCGCCAGGCGGCTTGAATGTCGCCAAAGGTTTCTTTGAACCAGACTTCCATGAGCGGATTTGGAGCGCGGCGAACGGTTAGAATTCAAGAGCCATGGAGCACCTGACCGGGTCCAGCGTGGCTGTCCCGGTCCGGGGAACTATCGAAGGCGTGAAGAGCGGGTGAGGAACGAGGAGGGTGCGCGACCGAACCAGACGGAACAGCCAGCTATATTAATGAAGAAGCCCGGATCCTGAGTCGAGGATCCTGGGCTTCCGGTATCTTCAGCTTGAATGACGGTAACGACGAGAAGTTGGCAATGTAAACTTCAGGACCACAGTACGACTCCGGCGAAGGCTGAACCAATCCCGACGATCTTCCCGGAGGCCGAGGCGACCTTCAGGTCGGCGAGTTTGAACTTCCGCTGTTCGAAGGCCCACTCGACTTTGCGGATCACATTTTCGCGACAGGCCTGCTCGTCGGCGCGCATATGGTGTTCCATGATCACCCCGGGCAATTCGGGGTCGTCGGGAATCCCGCAGGCCACAGCGGCCGAGACCACGACTCCCGCCTCGTCCCATGTCTCCTCCGCATAAGCCACCGGCACCAGCGCTCCGTACGGCAGGGTGAGGGGTGGGATATTCTGGCAGTTCGGAGGCAGAATGGAACTCATCTTGACGATGTTCGTGTTCCCGACACCGGCCGCCATCAGCGCATTGTCAAACGCATTGAGTAAGGAGGGACCTTCCGCGAAGCCTGCCACAAGAAAGTACTTGTCGAGTCTGGTGATGATCACGCCAGGTCCAGCGCCTCCACCGGCTTGTGCGGCAATTCACCCAGGGAATTCGCGTCAAGAATTCCGCGCTTCATCTCCATACAGGAGAAGCTGCTGGCCTCGAGATGAGTCTTCAGGTGTTGAAAAGCCAGGTCCGGGCTGACATCGTCTCCGCAGGTAAACAGATCGACGGCGGCATACCCGTACTCAGGCCACGTGTGAATCGCCAGATGCGACTCGGCAATCACCACCACGCCGGACACGCCGTGGGGATTGAACAGGTGGAACGCATCCTGTACAATCGTTGCTCCGGCGGCAATCGCGGCTCCGCGCATCGACCGCTTGATCGCGGCGACGTCGTTGAGCGTCTTTTGATTACAGCCGTAGAATTCCACGACAATCTGACGACCCAAAGCCTTCATTTCACAATCTCCTTAACGGTGAAGGTCGAATCGTGCACCGCCCGGCACGTTAAAACATTGGCGGCGTAGTCACCCACAGAAATTCAGCCGGACGTTGGCCCGCGTTCTCGATCACGTGTTCGCGTTGTCCGGAAAAGTAGAAACTATCCCCACCCTTGGCAGTATGGCTTTCGCTGCCGAAGTTCAGAGTCACGACCCCTTTGAGCACAAACCCAAACGCCTCACCCTGGAACGGCTTGATCGGGTCCGTGCGTTGGCCGGGCAGGAGCCTGACCAGCGCGGCTTCCATCTCCCGGTTGGTTCCGCCGGGAATCAGCAGTTCGAAGTGATCGGCGCCAGTATCGACCAGTGCGGTTCGTTCGTCGGCGCCGTAAACGACTTTTTCGGGATTGGTCTCGCGAAAGAAGTCGGTGACCGGAACGTTCAGCGCGCGCAGGATCTCGAGGAGATTATCGACCGAGATACTCATCTGGTCGCGTTCCAGCTGAGAAATAAAGGACTTGGCGAGGTCGGCCCGTTCAGCAAGCTCTTCCTGGGTCAGATTACTGGCCAGTCGGAGGTTGCGGATGCGTTCGCCAACTTTCACAAGTGCCCACTCAGTTAATGAAACGTCTTGTTCACTTTACAGGACGCGTAAGATACAAAATAGTTTCCGGTTTGTCAAGAAAAATTTTTGGCGAAATGCGTAACTATAGGTTTATAATGAAAAATCTTAGCACCTTTAAGTGAACTTGCCGGTCACTTATAGGTGATTTGGAATCCGGCTATAGCAATCAAACCGGCTCGAAAACCAAAAACTGACCCGCGCCGACCCGGCCAAAACAACGAACGCCGCCTCTCGGCAGCGCTTTGCAATGACAAAATCATAGGTTTGGTGATATCCGTGTGCTACCGTTCGCTGAGGCGGAGGTCCCCGCCTCCCCGGAATCGGAGTTCGGGGTCTCCCACATCCCGTGGGGACCAAGGGGGAAACGCCTGTAGCGCCGGCCTCGGCAGGCGCGTCAAGCGCACAGCGTCAACCAAGTTCGCCCCTGTAGAGGCGGAGTCCGTGACCTGCCTACCTGCGTACTGCCGCACTGCCTGCGCTCTTCCCTTCGCATTTCCATGAAAGGGGGTCGGCCTCTCACGCTTCAAGTTTCACGTTTCAAGTCTTCCTCCGCCCCGTCATTCAGCACCGGTTGCAGCCAACGGTCAAGCGACTCGAAACATCTCTCCCGAGCGGATCATGTGCCAACCACGACACTGCGTGAAAGAATCTGCCCTCCCTCACCCCTCCCGCCTCCTCGACCGCTTATCCTTATCCAATAGCCCCAGCTTCTGACCCACCTGCTTGCTGATCCGTACGCGCAGTATGATCGTGGACGCATCGGCCTGTTCATCGAGGATTTCCGCCACCCGATGCAATTCGGAAAGTAGTTTGCCGTCCTCCGGTCGCAGCGTCACCGTCAGCTCGACGAAATCACGATTCATCTCCTCGCGCATGCGCTCCAGCAGTGAGTCGATCCCGGTGCGCTTGCGCGCGCTGATAAAGACCGCGTCGGGGAATTCGGACTTGGTCAGGCGCAGCGTCGCTTCATCTTCGAGCGCATCGATTTTGTTGAAGACCAGCACGGATGGAATCGTCGCAGCTTCCAATTCGCCGAGGATCTTCGTGATTTCCGCCATCTGTTCGCGGTACGACGGCGAGGCGAGATCCACGATATGGAGAATGCAATTCGCCTCGCGGATTTCGGCGAGCGTACTGCGGAAGCTCGCCATCAGCGCCGGCGGCAGTTTGCGAATGAATCCCACGGTATCCGACAAGAGCGCGCTGCGCCGTGGACTCACGGGCAGCGTGCGCGTCGTGGAATCAAGCGTGGCAAAGAGCAAGTTCTCTTCGTACACACCGGCGGAGGTCAGCGCGTTCATCAGCGTTGACTTGCCGACGTTGGTATATCCCGCGAGCGCAAAGCGGAACAGCTCGTCACGATTGGCGCGCTGCGTTTGGTGAACTTTGTCGATGTGCACAAGCTCATCCTCAAGCACGGAGATCCGCGTGCGCACAATCCGGCGATCGGTCTCGATCTGCGTTTCGCCGGGTCCGCGCAATCCAATACCGCCGCGCTGTCGCTCAAGGTGCGTCCACGCGCCGGCGAGTCGCGGCAGCAGGTAGCGCAACTGCGCAAGCTCGACCTGTGTTCGCGATTCACGAGTGCGCGCGCGGCGCGCGAAGATGTCAAGGATGAGTCCGCTGCGGTCCAGCACGCGCTGTCCGAAGATCTTCTCCAAATTGCGCGCCTGATTGGGCGCCAGGTCTTCATCGAAGATGACGAGGTTGGCCTCAAGCTCGGCGATGATCGCCGCGAGTTCCTCGGCCTTCCCCTTGCCGATCAGTAGTGCGGGGTCTTTTTTTGCGCGCTTGCTGATTTCGCGGCCGACCACGCAGGCGCCAGCCGTCTGCGCAAGCATGTCCAGTTCATCCAAGTACTCAATCGTTAGCGCACCGGTCAGCACGGGCCATTGAATCCCGACTAGCAATGCGCGCTCGGGTTCAACGGCCGTCTCGATCAGATTGCTCTTGCCGCGGACCGGCGCCGTATCGTGGCGCGGGCTGCTGCGCTCGGAGTTGCGCGGCGGGCCGGGACGGGGATCTGGTTTGTGGCGCTTCACTTACACTCCGTCACGTTTGGCCTCATTCCAGAGTGAGTCCATTTCTTCGAGGCTGGAATCATGCAAGCCGCTCCCCCGCTCCGCCAGGCGATCTTCAATGTAGCCGAATCGCCTTGTGAACGACTCGATGGACGTACGAAGTGCGGCTTCGGGACTGAGTCGCAGTTTTCGACCGAGATTCACCATGGAGAACAGCAGGTCTCCGAACTCGTGCTCCATCCGTCCGCGATCACCGGCGTTCACTTCTAACTCAAGTTCGTCGATCTCCTCGCGCAGTTTCTGCCACACCGGTTTCACGTCCGGCCAATCAAATCCCACGCCGGCGGCCTTCTCCTGCACGCGATACGCCCGATTGAGTGCGGGCTGGGCTTTCGGCACGCCGTCCAGCAGCCGCGGCTTCGCCTTCTCCTTCAGTTTGAGTTGTTCCCATTGCTTCAGCACATCGTCGGCGGAATTCACTTTGCCGTCGGCGAACACGTGCGGATGCCGCCGGACCAATTTGTCGTTAATCTCGTGCAGCACGTCCTTGACGTCGAACAGCTGCTCCTCCGCGGCAAGTTGCGCGTGAAAGACGATGTGCAAGAGCAGATCGCCCAGTTCTTTTTTCAGTTCTTCGTAATGGCGGCGGTCGATGCTGTCGAGGACTTCATAGGTTTCCTCGATCAGGTAGGGGCGCAGCGATTCGTGAGTCTGCTCGCGATCCCACGGGCAGCCGTCGGGCGCGCGCAAGCGCCGCATGATCTCGATCAAGCGCAGGAATTCGTCGCCGGGGTTTTGCGCCACGGTCTGGATACTTGGGATCATTGGATCGGGGAGCTTGATGATGAAAGCGGCGGGTTGTACAACCCGCCCGCGGTTAGGAAAACGAGAGGTGGCCGACGCACGACTCACACATAACGCAGCAACATTTCATATCGTCCGGCGAGGTCGCGATCTCCGTCCGGCAGCACATAGCAGTTGTAGAACTCGGAACCCAGCTCCCGCTCCACGGTGATGCGCAGCGGGGCCCGGGACGCCGCGGTGATCGCGGCGGTGTACGGCGAGAAACTGGGAGTGAGGTCGATGACCACATCGGCCCCGACATCGCGCGCTTGTTCGCAGATTCCGTTGGTGGGCAGACCGAGCCAGTTCTTTCTGGCGGGGTTGAACGTGACGATCTTCGCCCGCAGATCAGGTGACAGCCAGGTGCGAAAATTCTCTCGCAGGCAGATCGTCGCGAAGCGTGGCTGCGTGCGTTGCAACAGGGGTTCGATCACATTGCGCGCCACATCGAAATCGTGAAACTCGGCGGGCAGGACGACCATCAGATGCTGCGGACGCACGCCCGCGGACGTCACTTTGAAGGCGGCCTCGATCCGGCCTTCCCGCAGCTTCCACCAGAACCAGCATGCGCGCCGGAGCAGTTTTTCGCGCAGCGTCATTTGGAGCCTTCGGTGATCGATTCGCGCTTGATGATCCGGACCCGACCGAGCCGGTGTCCCGACACCTCTTCGACCACGAACTCGTAGTTATGAAAGTCGAGCGCGGTCTTTGCTTCGGGGAACTCGCCGAGTTCATTCAGGATGAACCCGCCGAGCGTCTCGAAGTCCTGATCGGTGGGGATGACATCGTCATCAAGCACCTGATTAACGGTTTCGACGTCGAGCATGGCGTCGGCGATGATCGTGTTATCATCGAGCTTCGTCCAGAGCGGCCGCTCGGTGTCGTGTTCGTCCTGGATCTCGCCGACAATTTCTTCGATCACATCTTCGAGCGTGACCAACCCGGCGGTTCCGCCGTATTCGTCCACGGCGATCGCCATATGCAGGCGGCGGTCCTGAAACTGCTTCAGCAGCTCGGAGATCAGCTTGGCCTCGGGAACATACGACGCTTCGCGTAGAATCGTCCGCAGGTCGAATGGCGTGTCGAACGGATACTTGAGGAGCAGATCCTTGGTGTGTAGAACGCCGATGATATTGTCGATCGAACCGCTGTAGATCGGGATGCGCGTATGCTCGGACTCGCGGATGAACTCGAGCACCATGTCGATCGAGGTGTTGATGTCGAGGCATCGCATGTCCGTCCGCGGCACCATGATCTCGCGCACGGTCGTATCGCTGAATTCGAAGATCGAGTGGATCAGCTCTTTTTCGGTGGTCTCGAGCGCGCCTCGCTCTTCGCCGACTTCGACCAGCGTCTTGATCTCGTCCTCCGAGATCCACAGCTTGCGTTTCTCGACGCCCAGCGTGCGCGCCACGAAATCCGAGAACGGCAAGAGCAGCGCGACCAGCGGCGTAAACAGCTTGGTGACGAAGGCCAGCGGCGTAGCGATGCTCAGCGACCAGGCCAAGGGATTGCGAATCGCGGCAAGCTTCGGTAGAATGTCGCCGGTGATCACAATCACGAGCGTGACCGCGATCACCTGCACGGCGAACACGACCCAGGCGGCGACGACGGATTCACCCAACAGGCTTGAGGTGACCAGCGCGGCGAGGGTCGCGGCGAGAATGTTGATGATCGTGTTACCGGTGAGCAAGACGATCAGCAGCCGCCGGGGATCATCGAGCAACCGTGTCAGGCGCATGGCCGCGGGATCGCGGCGCTTGCTCAACTCGTCGATTTGCGCGCGGGTGAGCGAGAACAGCGCCGTTTCGGAGGACGAGAAGAAGGCCGAGCAGCCGAGCATCGCGAAAAAGGCGACGATACTCCAGTAGGGGAACGACTCGAAGGTCATCGGTCGCTCCGCGCGGCAGCGAGGGCCGCGTTTTCGAGTCGCCGCATTTCGTCGCGTTCACTCGTCGTGCGATCGGAATACCCGGCTAGGTGCAAGACGCCGTGCACGGCCAGTCGCGCGAGTTCTTCGCTGAGCGTGACCCGGTACTCCAGCGCCTGTCGGCGGGCCTGATCGAGGCAGATATAGATGTCGCCTTCCAGCCGGTCATTGTCGGTCAGGTCGAAAGTCAAGACGTCGGTCGTACCGGGAATTCCGGAGAATTGGCGATGCAATCGGGCCATTTCGCGATCATCGACAATGACCAGGTTAACTCGTCCGAAGGCCGCGCGGGTGCGACGAGCACCGGCGAGGACGGTATCGAGCAGGAGTGACTTTCGGAAACGCGCGCGCGGGATTGTCGAGTGCACTTCGTAGCTTCCGCCCGCGCGGCGGCGACCGGGAAGGGGGTCAGACATGAGCAGAGTCGTCAGTGGAGTCCGGGGGGTCACCGGCGGAACGGCTAAACGAGCCGGACTCCGCTTCGTTCTGGGACTTGGAGTGCTGTTCGTAAGCGAGGATGATCTTGGCTACCAGCGGATGGCGGACGACGTCGTTCTGATCGAAGTAACAGAAATCGATGCCGTCAATGCCGTTTAAGATATCGTGAATCGACAGCAGGCCGCTTTCCGACTTGTGCGGCAAATCGATCTGCGTGACATCGCCGGTGATGACGGCCCGGGAGTATTCCCCGAGTCGGGTCAGAAACATCTTCATTTGCAGAGCGTTCGTGTTCTGCGCTTCGTCGAGGATCACAAACGCATGATCGAGCGTGCGGCCGCGCATGTAGGCCAGCGGAGCAATCTCGATGGCCGAGCGATCGAAGAACTTGCGGAGGCGATCCGCCGGGATCATTTTCATGAGGGCATCATACAACGGCCGAAAATAGGGATCGACCTTTTCTTGAACATCTCCGGGCAAGAACCCGAGACTTTCACCGGCTTCCACCACCGGGCGACAGAGAATAATCCGGTCGTACTTGCCCGCGAGAAATTGAGATACCGCCACCGCCACCGCGATGAATGTCTTGCCGGTACCTGCCGGTCCGATGCCGAACGTGATGTGGTTGCTCAGAATCGCCTTGTAGTAGGCGGCTTGACCGGCGGTTCGAGGCCCGTAGGCTCGCTCGCCGGAGCGGACGATCACCTGAGAACTCTCGGTGGCTTCGACTGCGGTTCGCTGCGGCTCGCCAGACAGGCGGACCACTTGATCGATATCCGATGGAGCGAGCATTCCGCGTCGCCGGGTCAGGTTGACTAATTCCGTAACGATTTCAACTGCACGGAGGTTTTCAGCAGGAGCGCCCCGCAGCAGGATCTTCTCGCGGCGGGCCGTGATCCGGCTACCGAGGAACCGTTGCAGATAGTGCAAATTGGAATCACCGGGTCCGAGGAGCGGCCGTAAGACACCCTCTTCGACCGGGAGTTCGACTATCTCGGTGTATTCGTCGCTGTTTTGGAGAGCTTCCTGACTTTTCGACGGCAGTTGAGTATTCCTCAGTGAAAGTGAATCAGTGTATGAGAATGAAAAAGGCCTCCGCAGTTAGAGAGAACTCTCTAAAAAACAGAGGCTAAGTCGCTTTATTGGGGCCTTGCGAAAGGCAACTGGGAGAGCGGATCGTCCACTCGGAACTGCTGGAACGCCTCGTTTTAGACAAACAATAGAGTACAAAGATACGAAATCGGCGAGGGCAAGTCAAGCCTCGCCAGCAGCGAACCGGATTCCCCGACGGTCAGGGCACGCGTACGCCGCTCATTTTGCGCTCGCGGGATCGAGGATCAGGGCAAGGTCCTTCAGGAGCCGCGGGTCCACCGGAGAAGGGCAGCCGTCCATGAGGCTCTGAGCCAAGTTGGTCTTGGGAAAGGCAATGACGTCGCGGATGGACCTGTTGGTCAGGTTCATGATCAAGCGGTCGAGGCCGAGGGCGAATCCGCCCATCGGCGGCGCACCGTAGCGCAGCGCATCCACGAGGAAACCGAATCGCATTTCGGCCTCCTCGTCGCTGATGCCAAGCAGCCGGAAGATGCGCGCCTGTTGCTTCGGATCATGAATACGAATGGATCCCGAGATCAGTTCACTTCCGTTCATGACGACGTCGAAAGCAGTGGAACGAACGTTCCAGGGTTCCGTTTCGACGAGCTGCTCGTCTTCCGGCAGATATCCTGTGAACGGATGATGCGATGGAAACACTTCGCCGGTTTCGTCGTCGCGTTCGAACAGCGGGAAATTTACGACCCAGAACAACGACGGATTGGAATGGTCCTCCGGGTCATAGAGTTTGAACTCTTCGGCGAGGCGGCGGCGGAACACGCCGAGCGCTTTCAACACGTCGCTCTTCTTGCCCACGGCGATCAACAGCAGATCACCCGGGATCGCCGCGAATGCGGTCGCGATCGCCCGCAATGATCCCTCGCTCACCTTGCCCGCGAGCACACCGGAAAAACCTTCAGCGGTCACTTTGAGTGGAAGGATGCCCGCGAGTCCGGAGCTTTTGGCGAGCTCCTCGACCGCGCCGATCTCTTTTCGCGACAGTTCCGCCTTGCCCTCCAGCTTCAGTCCGATCGCCTCGCCGCCCTGCTCCAGCGCCCCGGCCACCACGCGAAAATCGGTTCCGCGCAAGTGATCGGTGACGTTGCGGAACGCGAGGTCATACCGCAGATCGGGCTTATCGCTGCCGTACATTTCCATGACTTCGCGATAGGATAGGCGCGGGAACGGGGTCTTGATCTCGATGTTCCATCCCGCGCGCATGATCTTGACGAACAGCCGTTCGGCGATGCCGAAGATCAGGTCAAGATCCGGAAAACTGACTTCGACATCAACCTGCGTGAACTCCGGCTGCCGATCGCTGCGCAGATCTTCATCGCGGAAGCAACGCACGATCTGGAAATAGCGGTCGAACCCGGCGACCATCAGGATCTGTTTATAGATCTGCGGCGATTGCGGCAGGGCATAGAACTGTGTCGGAAAGACGCGGCTCGGGACGAGATAGTCACGGGCACCTTCGGGGGTGCTCTTGACCAGGCACGGCGTCTCAACCTCGATGAACTCCTCGCCGGTGAAATGTTCGCGGATGACATTCGACATCCGATGCCGGAGCAACAGGATCTCCTGCATTTCCGGGCGGCGCAAATCGAGGTAGCGATACTTGAGCCGGAGCTCTTCGCTCGCCTTCGCCGCGTCGTCAAGTTGGAACGGCAGTACAGGACTCTGATTCAGCACTTCGAGCGCCAGGACTTTCACCTCGATTTCGCCCGTGACCATCTCGTTGTTGATCATGCCGGCGGGGCGGGCGATCACAACCCCGTGGATTTCGACCACCCATTCGGCATGCAGGGTCGGGGCAAGATTGGCCAGGTCGGGATTGTCCTGCGGATGAACGACACATTGTGTCTTACCATAGCGATCGCGCAGGTCGATGAAGATCAGCCCGCCGAGATCGCGACTGCGCGCGACCCAGCCTTGCAGGATGACGGATTGATTGGCGTCGGCTTTCCGCAGTTGGCCACAAGTATGAGTACGTCTTTGCATGTTAAGGATTGTACCAGTTAGAACCTGCCGCGCAGGCCCGGGAGCTACGACCGGCGGGAACAAAAACACCGCCCGGGGGCGGTGCTCCAGTTCTGCCCTACATCGGCAGAGGGTAAATTGCGGATTTTTCGTCAGAAAATCAAGTCCCGGATCCGTTCGAGTCCCCATGACGGCGGTCCGCGACCCGCGAGTCAGGGATGCTTGCGGCTGGCGGAGGGGTCGGCTCCGGCCCCGTAGCGTTGCGGATCGAGGGTGGCGAGCCTGAGGGCCATCTCGCGGTTACGCGGATCATCAATGTTCTGATAGGTTACCAGATCATTCCAGGCCACAAGCGTGCTATACTCCGCGCTTCCGCAGTCGGCAGCCAGCCGACCGAGCTGCGCCCGAAGCGGAGCCAGCGGATTGTCCGGGTCCGGCGGCAGCGCCGCCACTGCCTCCTGCAGGGCGGACTGTGCGGCCGCGCTGAGCGCGACATACTCTCCGAGCAGCGAGATCATCAGCGAGTTCCAGTGCGGCAGCGACTCAGGGGACAGATTCGACTTGCGCGCCACGTCGTAAGTCTCACGAACCGCCTTAACGGCGCGCGCGGCATACTGCTCAGAGCGGTTCCAGTTCGCGTCCAATCCATCGACCAGCCCCGAGGAGGATGACGTTCGCAATCCGAAGCGAACCGACGACGAGAGCTGCGTGGCGGCCGTGGCGGTTTGCTTCCACTGTGTCATGCAGAGCGACGACAGCTTGGTCACAAGCTCGCGCAGCGGCTCGTCCGCCGTGGCGGCGGTGGCCGCCGTTAGCGAATTGTGGTCCGCCGGGCCCACAATGGACAGTGCGACTTGCTTTTGCTCGAGACCACGCGTCGCGACCGGCAGCACGACGTCGATGAAGTAATTGAGTCTGGACAAGTCATGCGGATTGCCGAGCTTCTCCGTCGGAGCATTGTCCGCGAGCAGATTGGCGTAGCGGTAAGTCCATTGAGCTTGCGCATTCGCGATTTCAAAGCGCCGCTCTCCAACGTATCGAGCGGCGGCGTGCAGGTCCCGCTGCCGATCCGGATCGTGTTCGTGCAGCATGACGCGTTCGGTAGCGGCTTGATAGTACGCCGCGGCGCGATTGGCCTGGGCGGATGCGGCCGCGAGGGGGTCCAATCGCGGGGTTTCGCCCGGTGACATCACGAGTTTGCGAAACGATTCGTCAGCGAGGGCAGTGGCCAGCGCGGCACAGACATCGGCCATTGCTGAGAAGGCCCGGAAATCGAACTCGGCATCGGTATTGACGATTTCGGTGTAGCTATCGATGAGACTGTTGGCCGTTCGGCGCACGGCCGGTTCTTTGAATCCCGGTCCGGGGACGACTGCCTCGTCAAAGGCGGTGCGACGCTCGGCTTGCAGTATCCAGAGCGCTTCCGCGGCAGCATGTGAAATTTCGGCGACGGCAAATTGGCTGCGTTGCTGGTTTTTCTGATAGAGCGACCAGGCACGGCCGTAGTGGGTTCGAGCGATTTCGGGATTACCGAGCGCGGTGTGCAGATGGCCGAGCTGAGTCAGAGCAATCACCATTTGCGGAAGCTCGCCGAAGCGCGACGTGAAGGCTTCGAGCGATTGCCGTGCTAATGCGGTGTTTCCGAGCCGGAGCGCGACTTCGGACATGGACAGATAGACCATCGGATCGGCGGCGGCTCCGGCGGCACTGCCGAGGAATTGCTCCCCCATTTCGGCGGCATCTTTCCAGCGTCCGTCCGCCGCGAAGCCCTGAAACGCGAGCATGAAGTAGCGGGGCGAACGGGCGTCGCTTTGCAGTGAGAGTGCGAACTGCTTTGCGACCTCCGCACCGGTACCCGGGCTTTCGCCGTGGGCGGTCAGATAGTTCCATACCACGTCAAACGCAGGCTCCGCAAACTCGGATAGTGGATACTGGCGCACGATGAGATCCGCGCAGGTCTGCGCCGCGAGTCGATCGCCCCAGCGCAGATTCAGATGGAGCGCGATGTCCACGGCCTCGGCGGCGAGCGACGAAGCGGGATAGGCCGCCACGGCTTCAGCGAGCTCGGTTGCCGTCGCGAGGCAGGCCGCGCTGTCGCTGCGCGGGTCGGCAACCATGGCGCGCGCCCTATCGAGGGTTGCCGGCAGATTCGGCTCCGCCAAGACCGCCGTGCAGCCGAGCGCGAGCGAGAATATCGATGCGAGAAGAATTGGCATGGGAAATCCTGGACTTCGACGACGCGGGTATCGCTCAGCTTTGGGCAAACTACATGCCAGCATGCCCGAAAGAGGAAGCGGGCAACTCCCGAGGGAATTGCCCGCTGCGCATTGCTATGGCGAAGTCTATGTCAGCCTTCGGCGACCTTGATTTGCGCCAGAGCAAACTCGAGTGCGGCCCGCGCCTCCTCGACTTCGCGCGGATCCGTGCTCTTGGCGAGATGCTGCAAGGCGCGTTCCTGCGCAGCCTGCGCGCGATCGAGATCGATATCGTCTTTGCGCAAGCAGCCTCCGGCCAGCACGACGGCATTGTTTCCGTGCACTTCAAAATAACCGCGGCCGATAGCGAACAGGTCGAAGCTCATGTCCGGCAGATCAATGCGGAGTCGTCCGGGCTTGAGTCCCGCCATCATCGGCGCATGGTCGGCAAGCACACCGAAGTCACCGCCGGCACCGGGCGCGCGGAGGTGCCAGACGTCGCCGGAGAAGACTTTCTCCGTGGGGGTGATGACATCGAGATGGAAGTTCTTGGCCATGCCGCTTATTTCTGTGCTTCGTAGTTCTTCAGCGCTTCTTCAATGCCACCGCACATATAGAAGCAGCCCTCAGGAATGTGATCGAACTCGCCGTCGAGAATTCCCTTGAAGCCGCGGATCGTGTCTTTGATGTTGACGTACACGCCCTTGCGGCCGGTGAACGCCTCGGCGACATGGAACGGCTGGGAGAGGAATTTTTGCATCTTGCGCGCGCGGTCCACGGTGAGCTTATCCTCATCGGCCAACTCGTCCATCCCGAGAATCGCGATGATGTCCTGCAGGTCCTTGTAACGCTGCAAAGTTCCCTGCACACGTCTGGCCGTATTGTAATGCTCTTCGCCCACAACGAGCGGGTCGAGAATCCGCGACGTGGAGTCGAGCGGATCGACGGCGGGGTAAATCCCCAACTCTGAGATCTTGCGGGACAGCACGGTCGTGGCGTCAAGGTGCGCGAAGGTCGTCGCGGGCGCCGGATCGGTGAGGTCGTCGGCCGGAACATAGACCGCCTGCACCGAGGTGATGGAGCCCTTCTTGGTCGAGGCGATGCGCTCCTGCAATGCGCCCATTTCGGTGGCGAGCGTGGGCTGATATCCGACGGCGGAAGGCATGCGCCCGAGCAGCGCAGAGACTTCCGAGCCGGCCTGGGTGAAGCGGAAGATATTGTCGATGAACAGCAACACATCGCGGCCTTCATCATCGCGGAAGTACTCGGCGAGCGTCAGGCCGGTGAGCGCGACGCGCGAACGCGAGCCGGGCGGTTCATTCATCTGGCCGAAGACGAAGGCGACTTTGGAATTCTTCAGAGCGGCATGTTCGACAGTTTCGGTCTTGAAGGAGTGTTTGTCGAAACTCTTGCCGTAATCCACGACTCCCGACTCGACCATTTCGCGCAACAGGTCGTTGCCTTCACGCGTGCGCTCGCCGACCCCGGCAAATACGGAGATTCCGGCATGCGCTTTGGCGATATTGTTGATGAGCTCCTGGACGATGACAGTCTTGCCGACCCCGGCGCCGCCGAACAGGCCGATCTTTCCGCCCTTGGCGAACGGCTGGATCAGATCGATCACCTTGATTCCGGTTTCGAGCATGTCGGCCGACGTATCCAGATCGATCAACAGCGGGGCGGGTCTATGAATCGGGTATTTCTTTTGGGTCTTGACCTCGCCCAAGCCGTCGATCGGTTCGCCGACGACGTTCATGATTCGCCCCAGCGTTTCCGGACCGACCGGGACCGCGATCGCCACGCCCGTGTCGATCACCTCGGTACCGCGCTGCAGCCCCTCGGTCTGATCCATGGAGACGGTGCGCACGCTGCTGTCGCCGAGGTGCTGTTGGACTTCGAGCGTAATGAGGTGCCCGTCGCTTTGCCTAATGTGGAGCGCATTGTAAAGAGCGGGGAGCTGCCCATCGGGAAACTCCACGTCCACGACCACGCCGATAATCTGCTTAACGGTGCCTTTGTTCATGGGCTGAAATGTAGATGGCTATTCGATGTTCGCGGGAGGAACCGACGGCGGCTGACTCAGACCTTCCATCAGCCGCGACTTCCACTCGGTATGAGCATTGGCGAACCGGTCATCGAGCGCGGACAAGTAGGTCTCCCGCTCGAATTCACCGAGGTCGTCCAATCTAAGTTCTATATAAGAGAGCACCAGCGGCGGCCGTTTACGCCCGATGGCACGCAGGGCGAGCACACCTCCGGCGCGCACGTATTCGATGGGATCGTTGAAGGTCGGTTCAAGTGCCGCCAACAACCGCGGTACCTGTTCGAGGTGCAGACCGGCCCATCCGAGCAGGGCTTGCGTAGCCGCGTGGCGAACGAGATACTGTTGGTCGCGAACCCATTCGTTCACCAACTCGAAGACGAAGTCAATGTGATACTCCGCGGCACCTTCTCCCTCCGCGTAGGAATCGAAGATCCTGGCGGCATGCAGCCGCACTTCCCAGACCGGATCGGCGACGAGCATCCGTCCGAAATCGCGCCACAGGGCTGGCTGAAACTGTGCGAGCCGGGAGATGATTCCCGCGGCAACGGCGCGGGTCGCGGGTTCCTCGGACGCCGCCAGTTTCAGCGCCAGCTCCAGCGCTTGTTTGGGCTTGTTCTCGACGAGGATCGCCACGGTTCGCGCGACCGAGCGGATCGATTCGGGCGGGAAGAGCGGGAGCAGCTCGGTCAGCGCGTCCAGCTCCGGCATCGACAGGTCGTCGGGGTCTTGTAGATACGCTTCAAAGAGCTCGACAATGCGAGCGGTCGCGGCGTGGTCCGGCGACGACGTCAACGTCAGGAATCGGAGCTGCTGGCGGCGGCTTCCGCGGCGCGGGCGGCCTGCGCTTCGCTCGGGGCGACGCGGTCCGTGCGTTCGATCTGTTGCCGCAGGTCCTGCAGATCCACGAAGTGCGATCCGACCGCCATTCTCAATTCCGCGGCGATCCAGTTCTGCGTGGAGACGACGCAGATCTCCTTGCCTCGCGAGCGCAGCAGCTCAAGTGCGCGTTCGAAGTCGCCGTCACCCGACAGCAGAATCGCTTTGTCGTAGTTCTCGACGGTGTTGAACATATCCATGACGATTTCAACGTCGAGATTCGCCTTTTGCGTGGTCTCGCCGGTTTCCTGATCATAGATGGTCTTGAGACCTTTTGTACGCACGACGTAGCCGGCATAAGCCAAGAATCGGACGAAGTTCTCATCACGCGGGTCCGGCGGCTGTTTGAGTCCCATATACCAGTAAGCGTCAGTAAGGTCGTCGTCAGAACGCAGGACCTTCAGCAGTTTGGCCGGATCGAAGAACCAGCCAAGTCCTTTCTTCTGCGTGTAAAACATGTTTGCGCCGTCAACAAAAATTGAGACGCGTTTACGGCCACCAGTGAAGCCCATCTCGTGTCAATTCCTTACATAAGTCAACTACATTTTCCGATGTCTCCGCATCGGCACGGTTTCGAGACCCAAGTTGCAGCGCGCGTCACCCGCATCGGCGCGCGCGGCGATCTTTTCAATCCAGCTCGAAAGCCGACTCGATAAGATCAGACATTTGGCGGTGGACCGGAATTCCGTCACATCGCCGGCATAAAGCACTTTCAACGGCCGCGTTTCCTGCGCGGCGGCGGCGCCTCGGCAGGCGCGGAGCGGTCGGGCGTGGTCAGCGCAGGCTTTCCGCGCCGGCTACGACTTCGAGAATTTCGTTGGTGATGGAGGCCTGCCGCACCTTGTTGTAGGTCAGCGTAAGCGATTCAATTAATTCTTGCGCATTCTTCGTGGCGTTTTCCATGGCCGTCATGCGCGCGCCCATCTCGGCGGCAAAGGATTCCTGCATGATGCGCCAGAGCTGCACTTCCACGAACTGCGGCAGGATTGAATTCAGGATTTCGAGTTCCGACGGTTCGTAAATGATATCGGCGGTCGGACCATCATGATCGGACTCGTCCGGAACGATCGGGAGCAGCGACTCGACGACGACGTTTTGCTGGATCGCCGACTTGAACTCATTGTACACGACGACCACATGATCCATGTCATGATGGTGGTAGCGGTCGATGATCTCGTCCGCGAGTTCCTGCGCATGATGGAAGTGCAGGTGATTGAAGAGCCCGATCAACGAGTGTGTGATCGCCGCGCCGCGACGGGTAAAAAACTCGGTGCCGCGCTTGCCGACCGTGAACAGGAACACTCTTTGGTGTCGGTTCTCCTCGATCAGGCGTTGCGCGCGGCGCAGGATATTCGTATTGAACGAGCCGCACAGTCCGCGGTCGCCGGTCACGACCACAATGCCCAGCTCTTTTTGCGGTTTCAAGGCAAGCAGCGGATGCGCCGAGCGGTCGATGCGCGCGGAGACCTCGCGGATGACCCGCCGCAGCCGGAGCGAATACGGGCGGGCGCGAACGATGTTCTCCTGGGCGCGTCGCAGTTTTGCGGCAGCCACCATCTTCATCACGCGGGTGATCTGCTGCGTGGATTGCACGCTGCGAATGCGACGCTTGATTAGCTTCAGACCGGACATAGGATCGGATTCAGGAGGTGGCGGGCAGCGCCGGGGTGCGGCGGCTCTTCAGATGCAAACGGGTGAGCAGGACGAACAGACAACAGTTGCCGAATAGCGGAACGATCGACGCGAGTTTGCCGCCGGCAGTGTCGCCATAGCTCGACTCCAGCGCGACGGAGAGCGCCAGGGTGGTCACGAGCAGTGGGACGAAAGGCCGGGGTTGCTCCGCCCAGAGGAATGCGATCACCGGCAGCAGGATAATCAGGTGGTGTTCCCACGAGATCGGCAACGCGAGTAGAATCGCCGAGTACCAAAGCCCCACGGAATACACAATTCGGACGTGCTTCGAACGCAGCTGCGCCCCGGCGGCGATCGCCAATACGACGAGAGCGACGAGTTTCCCGACCCCATTCAGCGTCGGGTCCATCTGAAAGCCATAGTCGGAGACCGACACTGGAGTCCCGATCCGCATGAGTCCCGCGAGCAGACTCTGGTTTCCGCTGAACGCGGTTTGCGAGGCGCCCAGCGTGCTGAGCAGATTCCAGTACTCGCGATGCGCGGTCACGCCCAGTATCGCAAGGGAGATCGCCAGCAATACTGCCATCATGGTCAGCGCAATCGCGGTCGTCCGGTATTGTCGCCGAAAGATCCGCGGTAGCTCTCCGATCAGCAGGAACGGCTTTACGAAACAAGCCGCGCCCGTGATCAATGCCGACCAAGATCGCCCGCGAAGCTCGCGCAAGTAAATTGCGATCCAGAGCAGGACGGCGATCAATAAACTGGTCTGTCCGAGGAATACGGAGCGCGCGACCGGGTACGAACCGAACACCAGTGCAAAGATCAAGACTCGCGAAGCAGGCAGCGCCAGCGCGGTCAGCATCCGCTCTATCAGCAGCGCGTAGAGAACGGCGAGCAGAATTTGAATCGCTCCCCAGGCGACTCGCCAGGTCTCAATGCCCGCGTGAGCTATCGGCACGCAAAGATAAGGAACCAGCGGCGGATAGAAGCACCAATTGGGTTCACCATCCACGCGCAACTCACGCAGATTGCGTTCGTGATGCTCGACCCACGATTCGTTCAACGCATAGTCGCGGCCCGGATACAACAGACGGACATCATCGTGGGAAAGATCGTAGGCCAGCAATTGGATCGAGAGCAGGTCCGCGTTGCCGGGCGGGAGACCGACGGCGACGAATTGGAACGCGGCAATGCTCACGAGCAGCCACCGAAACCACGCCACGGGAGCCTCCGTAGAGAATCAGGGCGCCGGCGGAACCTGCAGCGCTCGGTGATTCCGGATTGCAGGATTAGTCAGGAAGCGCTGCACCAGCCACGCATAGAGCAGGAGGTTGGCGATGGCGATGTGTCCAGCCGCGATCTTGCCTACACCTCCATCGCCGAACCATCGCCAGAACCGCATGAAGACCAAGAAGGCGACGGTCCACAGCACGTAGCGCCAGACCGTGCGATCCTGTTCCGTTTCGCTCCGCAACAGTGCCCAGGCGAGCACCGGCATCGAGAGCAGGAAATAGTAGTTCCAGGCAAACGGCAGGGCCAGCACAACACCGGAAACCATCAGGCCCGCCGCGGCGGGGAAATTCTCAACGGTCAGGTTACGCCGGCGCACCCAGAGCACAATCATCGTCCCTAATCCGAAAACGAGATTCCCAAGAATTCGCAGCAGTCGAATGGTCGGCGGTTGAGGAAAGTAGAGGTCGTTGACGCTGCACCCGAGAAACAACCGGGCGAACCAACTACTCAGGGACTGATCGAGCGCGTTCGGCCAAACCGTCTGGCTGGCATCCTGTGCGGCCCGCCACCACTGAGCGTGGATTTCAGGGCGGAGTACCAGCCACGAGGCGGCGAACAAGGTGACCACAAGCGAACCGCCAAAGAGCACAGGTCGCCATCTTCGCTGAATGGTCGGAATCGCGAGAAACGCGACGGGGGTGAGTTTTATTGCCGCGGCGAGTCCAATCAGGAGACCGGCAGCCGATTCACGGTGTCGGCTAAGTGCGAGGAGGCCGGACCATGTGCAAAGAGTGACGAGCAACGCAAATTGGCCGAAGCGGACCGCACTTGCCAGTGGCACGGAGGCGAGGAAGAACGCCATTAACCAGACGAAGCCGCGCCAGCCAGGCGGAAGTTGGCAGAGGCGCCGCGTCACTTCCACGAGTGCAATCAGTAGCAAGCAGTTCAGGACAAACACAGCATTCCGCCAGTACACCGCGGGAACGTCCGCAACCGGAGCCAGTGCCGCCGAAACAAACGGAGGGTAGAAGTGCGGATTGTCGTAAAGGTCTGCGCCGAATTGCTTCGCCGTCCGCTCCCATTCTACCCGCCAGGCCTCCCATTCCGCGGGCTCGAATGAGGTGTAGATCCGCTCCAGCGTTCCCTGCTTCCATTCGTAAGCGGCGAATTGGATATGGAAAAGATCGGAAGTCGAGAGCGGAAATGCACCGCGGGCGAACAGCAAGAATACCAGCAGATAGGCCGGGATCAGCCAATAGTCGCGGGGTCAGCCGTCAGCGCGAAGCAGAAACCACTGTCTCATCGGTGTCGTATGGTGAGGGATCCGCCATCCGACGCATTTCCAGCAGGAGCCAGAGCACCAATAGCGTTAGGCCGATAGTCTGCGAACCTGAGATAAGCCTGCCGAGCATCGATTCGCCATAGCATCGCGTTAGCTTCATCAGGAAGAAGAACGCCGCGACTCCCAGCAGCACGGCGGAGGTTGCAGAATGGCGTTGGCGGCACCATTCGCGGTGAATCGCCCAGCCCAGCACCGGGAGCATCCAGAGCCAGTAGTGCTCCCACGAGGTGGGCAACAGCAGCAACACCGCACCCATGACGAGGCCGATCAGCGGGATGGCTGCGGCAGAGTTGCTCTTGCGCCAGATCCGCATTGCCACCGGCAGGATGGCCACAACGCATCCGCCGAACGCGGCGAGCCGGAAGCAGACAATTCTTGTGTCGAGCACGGGCCGGTAATCATCCATTCGCACGTCTGACGTCAGCCGCACGAACCAACCCGCCAGTGATTGGTTACCAAAGAACGGCCAAACGAGATTACCAAACTTCGTAATCGCCTTCCACCAGTAGCCGTGCACCTCCAGCCCCAGTGCAAACAGGCTGATGGCGTAAATGCCGATCACGGTCACCAGTGCCGCGGTCACAAACCGGAAACGGCGCAATAGCAGCGGCGCCAGCAGGAGCGACAGCGGAAATATCTTTAGCGCGCCCACGATGCCGAGCAAGATTCCGCCGAACACCTGCCGCGACCTGCGCAGCGCGAGGATTGCCAGCCACGTGATCGCCACCAACAAGGGCCCGATCTGGCCCAACTTCGTCGCGCGCGCCATCGGATAGCAGACCATTACCAGCGCGAGTCCCCAAAGGATGGAGCGCATGCTGCAGCGGACTTCGCACGCGCGCAGTACGATTAATGCGAAGGCGGGAAGCAGTAGCAAGTTCATGGCAAAGACCGTGTACATCCATGAAGCGGCATCAGCATCGGCGAACGGGGAGAGCAGAGCATGCAGGAACGGCGGGTACAGGGGTTCGTTAGGCCAACCTTCGGCTCCAAGTTTCGCGGCGATGGGCGCGCGGTGTGCTTCCCAGTCCCGGGTGTCTTCGATGGATGTGTACATCCACTGCAGCTCGCCCTGCTTCCATTCGTAACTCGCGTACTGAATATGGAAAAGATCAACCATCCACAGCGGAAAGACCGTGCGCTGCCACAAGAACAGTCCGGTGAGCAGGGCGACGATCAGCAACCAGTCCGGTGGCGGCCTGCGAACGACTTCCACAACGCCCCTTGCTCGTGGCGGAAACTGCTACTTAGTCCAGCTCGCCTTGAAGTCCTTGGCGAGCTGCGTCAACTTCTCTTCCAGCTCCTTGTCGATGATCTTCTTTTGCGTGATCTCGGTCAGCAAGGCTTTGCCCGCACTGCGGAAGTACTTTTGCAGGTCGGACTGGAATTTGCCGACCGCATCGACCGGAACATCATCCATGTATCCGCGAGTCGCCACCCATAACACGGCGACTTGTTCTTCAACGGGCCACGGCGCATATTGACCTTGCTTAAGCACTTCCATCAATCGCGCGCCGCGGGTGAGTTGCGCGAGCGTGGCCTTATCGAGATCGGAACCGAATTGCGCGAAGGCCGCGAGCTCGCGGTACTGGGCAAGATCAAGTCTCAATGACCCGCCGACCTGCCGCATCGCTTTGATCTGCGCATTGCCGCCGACGCGGGAGACTGAAATACCGGCGTTGATGGCCGGGCGAATTCCGGAATAGAAGAGTTCTGATTCGAGGAAGATCTGGCCGTCGGTAATCGAAATCACGTTGGTCGGAATATAGGCGGAGACGTCGCCAGCCTGCGTTTCGATAATCGGCAGGGCAGTCAGCGATCCGCCGCCCAGCGCATCGCTAAGTTTGGCGGCGCGTTCGAGGAGGCGTGAGTGCAGATAGAACACGTCGCCGGGATAGGCTTCGCGGCCCGGCGGGCGGCGCAACAGAAGCGAAAGTTGGCGATACGCCCAGGCGTGCTTGGTGAGATCGTCATAGATACAGACGGCATGCCGACCGCTATCACGGAAGAACTCGCCCATGGCGGCGCCGGCATACGGCGCCAGGAATTGAATCGGCGCGGGCTCGACCGCGGTCGAGGAAACCACGATGGTGTGTTCCATCGCGCCATGTTCGTCCAGGGTCTTGACAACTTTGGCAATCGTGGAGCCCTTTTGGCCAACGGCGACGTAGATACAAATGACGCCGGTGCCTTTCTGGCTGATGATCGTGTCGAGCGCGATCGTCGTCTTGCCGGTCTGGCGGTCACCAATGATAAGTTCGCGCTGACCGCGGCCAATCGGGATCATGGCGTCGATCGCCTTAATCCCGGTCTGCAACGGTTCCTTGACGGGCTGGCGCGTGATCACACCGGTGGCCAGGCGTTCAACCGGGCTGAATTTCTTGGCGTTGATCGGCCCCTTGCCATCGAGCGGCATGCCGAGCGGATTGACGACGCGCCCGACGAGTTCGTCACCGACGGGCACCTGTACGACGCGTCCGGTGCGTTTGGCCACGCTGCCTTCCGCGATCTGCGCATCGCCGCTGAAGAGCGCGCAACCGACGTTGTCCTCTTCGAGGTTGAGCGCCATGCCGAGCGCGCCACCGGCAAACTCGACCATCTCTCCGTACATGACTTTGTCCAAGCCATAGACGCGGGCGATACCGTCGCCGACATAGACCACGCGGCCGACTTCATCGACGGAGGACAGTGCCTGATAATCGGCAATCTGTTCCTTAAGAATGGAAGTGATTTCTTCCGGACGAACTCTCATGATGCTATCTTATTGAGGGTCTGAATTCTTGGAGCGTGCCGCGGCGATCAGGCGGTGCCGGCCAGCGCGGATTTGAGGTTGGAGATCTTGCGGGCGAGGGAGCCATCGAAGACGCGATCGGGCCACTCCACCACGAGACCGCCGAGTAACTCAGGATTCGTATTCCAGGTGACCAGCGGCGTCATGCCGCTGTGTGCAGCAAGCTGGCTCTTGATCTGTGATTGCAGCGCGTCACTGACGGTCACGGCAGTCGTCACGGTGACCACCACCTCGCCTTGGTGCTTTCGGTAATAATCGTCGAACACGGGTGAGAGCGTATGCAGCACTTCGATCCGGTCCTTGTCGATCAGCAGATGCAGAAAGTGCCGGGTGAGTTCCTGCGCCGGCAGTCTCTTGCAAAGCGCATCAACCAGCGCTTTGAGGCGCGCGGTATTCACGCCGGGATTGAGCAACATGGCGGTCAGCTCCTTGTTTCCGTGCAGAACGTCAGCGATTTCCGCCAGGTCATTTCGCACCTGCTCGACGACCTTCTGGTCCACGGCGACCTTGAACAGCGACCGGGCGTAGCGGTTGACCAGCGAGCGCGGGGCGGCTTTCACCGATCCTCCTTGAGCGCGTCGAGAATGAACCGCTCGTGATCTTTGGCATCTACGGTCTTGCCGACGAGCCGGCTGGTCGCGCGAGCGGTAAGGTCGGCCACGTACTGTCGGAGATCGGCGCGGGCGGCATCGCGTTCTCGCTCGATTTCGGCATTGGCACGGTCAATCAGGCGGTCGGCGGTTTCCTTGGCGCGAATTCGTTCCAGTTCAAGGTGTTGATTGGCGGCATCCTGTGCGCGCTGAATGACCTCGGCAGCCTCTTTCTTGGCGTTGGCCATGGACGCCTGATAGTCGGCCAGCAAGGCGGACGCCTTTTCGCGTTCCGCCTTGGCGGTTTCGAGGTCTTTCCGAATAGAGTCCTCGCGCGACTTGAGGCCGGACAGGATTGGCTTCCAGCCGAATTTGGAGACCAGCCAGACAATTACCAGAAAGGTGATAATTGTCCAGAGGACAGAGCCGGGTTTGGGACTGACAACCGAGGCCAGACCACCGCTTTCGGCGGCAATCGGGAGTAAGAAGTTAAGCATAGGTTCGCACCGGATGCGCCGCTAAGGCGCGTGACATTACTTCGTCCAGATCAGGATTTCGATGAGGAAGGCAAACAGCGCGGCACCTTCGACCAGACCGGCCATCACCAAAGCGGCACCCTGAATCTTACCGGCGGCTTCGGGCTGACGGGCGATAGCTTCCATTGCGCGACCGCCGATTTGACCGATACCGACTCCGGCTCCCAGCGCGAACAGTCCGGCACCGAGACCGGCACCGAGCAGAGCAAGTCCTTGTTCCATGGATCAGAAAACTCCCTTGAGACTTGAATTGAATATGTGATGTGTTGAAGTTGCCAGATTAGTGCGGATGGACGGCCAATCCGATGAACACCGCGGAGAGCATGATGAAGATGTAGGCCTGGATCAAGGCGACGACGATTTCGAGCAGCATGACCCCGGTCGCCACGGCGATGGACGGAATCGCGAAGAGCGGTGTCACAATGAGGCCGAGCAATACCGCAATGACCGCGTGCCCGGCCAGCATGTTGGCAAAGAGACGAATCGTGAGGGCAAACGGGCGGATGAAGAAACTGGCGATCTCTACCACAATGATCAGCGGCATCAGCCAGCCGGGCACTCCCGGAGGAGCAAAGCTGTGCAGAAAACCGCCGATTCCATTCTCTTTAATGCCCATTCCAGTCATGAGACCGAGTGTGCAGAGCGCGAGACCGGCCGTGGTCCCGATGTTTCCCGTCGCCGAAGCGCCCCACGGTAGCAGCCCGAGCAGGTTGGAAAAGAGGATGCAGGTAAAGAGCGTGAGGAAATAGGGCAGGAACGTATCCGCCTTCTCGTGCAGGTTCGGTCGCAAGATTTCATCGCGGATGAACGTCGCGAGAATTTCGAACACGTTTCTCATCCCGGTGGGCACGGCCGTCGTCTGCTTCCCCGCCCGCCACACCAGCGCGAATACAATCAGCATCGCGATCAACCACCAGACCTGATGTTTGGTCACGAAGGTCATCCCGCCGATCTCGAACACGGGCAGGTGAATTTCATATCCGAACAGATCGATCTTGTCGGCATCGACGAGGTGATGCTCAAGAATCCGCACGAGGGTCGTGCCAATCCCACCTTCATGTTCGGTGTGCGCGGCTCCGCCCTCGGCCGCACTTGCGGCCGTTGCCGAATCGGCGGCCGCTGGCATGCGGTCAGTCGCGGGCACATTCGCGGTTGCGACCGGAATCAGGCTGCAGAATATGACCAGAAGTATCGTCTTTGCGAGCAGTTTCATTGGGACTTAGATCTGCGAAACGCGAAATAGACTTCGATACCGAAAATCAGGAAGAATACGAGCAGGATGCCGACGAGGACGGAGATGCGGTTCAGGGCTGTACGACGAAAGAGGAAGATCAGGGAAAGCAGTATGATCAAGAACCTGAGCGCCACCCCGATTGCCCAGGCGCGCATGCGCAATCCCAAATCGGAATGTTTGGTGGCGACCAGCAGCAGTACGGAGGGCAGTGCGGCAACCAGCGATATCAGACCACCAACCGCTATGGAAAGCACAGAAGTCAGGAGCGGGGATGGGATTTCTTCCAAGCGTCGGAATCCTGTACGCGCAATCGGACCACAATGGAGTAGATACTACCGAACAGACCGAGCACCGATCCGACAAACAGGAAGACCGGGAAGCTGCCCAGCTTGCTGTCGAGCCACCATCCCCCTCCGCCGAAGACCACCGTGACCCCGACGATGGAGACTCCGATTTGCAGCGGGTCGCGCAGGAAGTTTCGTGGCGGCTCGGTGAACTTGCGCCGACCGGGCTTACCCTCCGACGGCGGCTCGCTCTGCGGGTTTGGGGAGTTCACCGATCTTGCTTTGGCCATTACTGACCACGACTCTCGGTGTCTGCGGCGCACCCATGCTGGACTGCCCACGGAATACAGCGCCCTCACTGATCGTGAGCCGGGTCGCGTGGATATCACCTTCCAACTGGGCCGTGGCTTCGAGAGAAATCTTCTGTTTGGCCGTCAAAGTCCCTTTCACTCGACCGGAAACGATAATCTCTTCGGCGACGACGTTGCCTTCGACGCTGCCGCCGGCGCCGACGGTCACTGTCTTGGCGGAGACCACATCGCCGACGACCGCGCCGTCGATGCGAATCGAACCTTGTGTCTTGATCGACCCGCGAATCTCAGCATCCTTGCTGAGGAGGGTCGAGATATCGGCAGAGGAGAGCGACCGCAAGTTGGACGAACCCCACTTACTCATGTTCAGCCTCCTGAGAGAACGGAATTGAAGATATCGCCGGTGGACGGCGAGTGCATTCCGCGAGCAACCGCGCAGACAGTCGTCAGGGGATGCTGCGGATGAGAGTAGTCGGATCGACGGGCTGGCCGTCGTACCAGACTTCGAAGTGCAAGTGAGGCGCGGAACTGACTCCGGAATTCCCGATCAAGGCAATCGGCTCACCCTGGCGAACACGGTCGCCGGGTCGGACCAACAAGAGCTGATTGTGGCCGTAAAAGGTAAAGTAGCCGGAGCGATGCGCCAGCGCCACAAGATTGCCGTAAGGATAAGACCATCCGGCGTTAATCACGATTCCATCGGCAGCCGCGACCACGGGAGCGCCCTCTTTGGCTGCCAGATCGATGCCATGGTGAGCGAGCTCTCGTGAGTCGTCGTGAGTAATGAAACCGCGCGTAAGGAATCCGGACACGGGCGATGCGGCGGGGACGTCAGAAGCGGAGTAACCTTGGGTCGCGGGTTGGTTCCCGCGAGCGGCGTCCGACAGCGGGACGATGCCCGAACCTAAGTTCCCGAAGGGCGAGGAGGTCGTGACCGGGGGCGGAATCCACGGGGTGGATTCGGATTCCGTCTGGGCGCCCGCTCCGAGGACTCTTCTGACCTGTCGTTCGAAGGCCTGCAACTTGGCGAGTTCCGTTCCCATGCGCAGCAACTCATCGCTTGAGTTTTCGAGTTCGCGTACTCGGATTCGCAGGTGATCCGCGTCGGCGGCCCGGCGCGCTACGGCCCAGAACAGGACGGTCTCTACGACAGCATAAAGAACAACGAGGGCCAAGGCGCTGACAAGGAGCACAACGGCCCGGCGAGGCAGCCGGAACTGGCGAGTGCCGGATTCATTCTCCGGAATCACGAGGAGCGTCCACCCTCGCCCCTTCATTGCAGCCAACTCTTTGCCTTTACTTAATTTAAATATTCTAAACTTTTTAATATAGCGATTTTGCCCGATTGAGTCAAGTGAAAACAAGAACAAAGCGCAACAAGGTATGCATGTAACATAATGAATTACATACGCTTACAAAACGATACTATTTACCATTCCTCACCAGGATTCTCAGCGAAATCGGCAGCGCGCACATTCGAATAAGAGGATACCGGTGGCCACAGAGACATTGAGGCTATCGACATGGGCTGGCAGTGGAATTCTGACAATATCGTCAACCGAACGTAGGACAAGCTCACTCACTCCTTCCCCTTCGCTGCCCACAACCAGAACCAGGCGTCGCTTCCAGTCGTACTCCGTGTATGTCCTGGCGCTGGCGAGTCCGGCGGCGGCGACCGACCAGAATCCGCGCTCGGCCAAATCTCTTAAACTGCTGGAGAGATTGGTCACCGTGAATATCGGAACGAGATAGGCCACTCCAGCCGACGCCTTTACGACGACTTCCGTGACGGGCGCCTGGCGACGATCGCGGATCACGACGGCTGCAACATTGGCGGCGGCTGCCGTGCGCAAGATCGCGCCGAAGTTATGGGGATCCGTGACCCCGTCCAACATCAGCAGGACGGGCTGTTCGTCCGCAGGGAATGCCTCCGCGAATTGGCGCAAGTCGTGGCGCAGAGCGGGGGGCCTGGCGAGTGCTCGGATACCCTGTGTGACGCCGGGTTCATCCTCCGCCCAGCCTTCGACTTCGAGCATCTCTACCTTTTCCGTGCGCGCAATCGCCGCAAGGTCAGCGATGATGCGGCCATGGGCGCCGCGCGCGATTTCGATGCGCTGAACGACACCGATGCGCAGTGCTTCGATGACCGGTTTCCGGCCATAAATACGAATCAGCCCGGATTCAGTTCCGGGCTCCGAGGGGCGAAAATCGGCGGGCCGTGAGCGGTGGGCGGTGCGTCGGGAACGGTCAGCTTTCACGGTTCAAGCAGTTCCAGAAATCGCTCGAGATCATCGTTGGAATAGTACTGGATTTCAATGGTGCCGCCGCGCACACCGGGCTTGATTTTCACGCGGGTGGCGAGGGCGCTTTGCAGTCGCTGTTCGATGCGCTGCAATTCGACCGATGCCCGCGGACCGAGCTCAAGCTCGCCGTTCAAGCGGGCTTTGATCGCTTTGACGCTGGCCCCGCGCGTGAGCGCTTCAGCGGCGCGAACCGTCAGCTTGCCGTCACTCACAAAGCGGTTGAACAGCAACTCCCGCTCGCGATCATCGGCGACCGACAGCAACGCGCGCGCGTGGCCCATCGTAAGCTTGCGGTCCTGCAACGCACCCTGAATGTGTCCCGGTAATTTCAGCAGCCGCACGGTGTTCGCGACGTGGGCGCGGCTCATGCCGAGCCGGTCCGCGATCGCCTCCTGCGTGAGTTTGCACCGGGTTTGCAACTGGACGATGGCCTTGGCGATTTCGATCGGATTGAGATCACTGCGGACGACATTCTCGAGCAACGCCAGCTCGAGCATCTCCTCGTCGCTGGCCACTTCGCGGATGATCGCCGGAATGGTCTCACGCCCGGCGGCCTTCGACGCGCGCAACCTGCGCTCGCCGACCACCAGCTGGAACCTTGCCCCCATGGGTCGGACGATCACGGGTTGCAGGACGCCCTGCTTCAGGATCGACTGCTTGAGTTCCTCGATCTCCGCGTCATCGAAAACCGTTCGCGGTTGAAACGGATTGGGGTCGATCACCCCGACCGCGAGTTCGGAGATGGTCGCGCCGTTTTCCGCGGTGAGTTCGGATTCCGTAATCAGCGCCCGCAGGCCTTTGCCCAATCCCTTGGGCGGCTTCACGCCACGACCTCACTGCGGATAGATCGTTGCGCTCCGAGGAATTCGACGGTCAGATCGCGGTAGTTCTGCGCGCCACGCGAACTCGGGTCGTAGAGGTAAACGGGCTGCCCGTAGCTCGGGGCTTCGGACAGTCGGACATTGCGGGCGATCATGGTCTTGTACACACGGCTGCCGAACACTTGGCCGATTTCGTCGGCGACCTGCTTCGACAGGTTCAACCGCCCGTCGAACATGGTGAGCACGATTCCCTCGATTTCGAGCTGCGGATTAAGGTGTTTTTGCACGAGCTTGACCGTTTTCATGAGATGGGCCAATCCCTCCAGCGCAAAGTACTCGCACTGCATCGGTACGATGATCGACGTGGCCGCGGCCAGTGCGTTCAATGTGAGCAGGCCCAGAGAGGGCGGGCAATCCAGAATCACATAGTCATAGTGCGTCTCGAGCGCCGACAGCGCCTCGTCCAGAATTCGTTCGCGGGCCATGCGTGGCACGAGTTCGATCTCCGCGCCATGCAGCCTGGTGTCCGCTCCGAGGACGTCGAGCCCCTCGATGTTCGTGCGGCGAATCACCTCAATGGCAGCGGCCCCGTTGATGAGCAGATCATAGATACCGGGGAATTCGCCGGTGCTGGAGAGTCCGACGCCCGCCGTCGCATTACCCTGCGGATCCGTATCGACCAGCAAGGCTCGCCTCCCCTCGAGGGCAAGCCCGGCGGCAAGATGAATGGCGGTTGTGGTCTTGCCCACTCCGCCTTTCTGATTGGCAATCGCGATGATCTTTCTCATAGAATGTCTAATATAGGGCACGGCGGCAAAATATGCAAGGGCAGATTGTCCCTCTCAGCCGCTGGCGGGGAAATTCAGCCTGTGGGCATGTTTACTCTGGAATCGCCGATTCAACTCGGGGTATCCCTCGAGGTCCGGGTCCCGTTCGATCAGGGCAGCGGCCCGCTCGGCGGCCAGACTGAGCAGATCGGCATCCCGGGCGGGGTTGCTATAGCGCAATTCAAACTCACCGCTTTGACGCGTGCCGAAGAATTCACCCGCGCCGCGCAGTTCCAGATCGCGCTCGGCAATCTGAAAGCCGTCATCCGTTTCGCACAGTGTCTTGATTCGATCTTCCGCTTCGACCGTCATTCGCGGTCCGGGCATGAGGATGAAGAAGGCTCGTTGGCCCATGCGTCCAATTCGCCCGCGCAACTGGTGTAATGCGGCGAGGCCGAAGCGCTCCGCATTCTCGATCAGCATCAGGGACGCCTCGGGCACATCCACCCCGACCTCAATGACCGGTGTACAGACGAGGACCGGAGTTGTGCCCGACCGGAATGCATTGAGGGCGATCTGCTTGGCCTCCGCCGCCATTCGTCCATGTACAAGCCCGACCTTTACCCCCTTGAGTGGACCGCGCGTCACGCGTTCGTGGTAAGCGATGGCCGCCTCGGTGTCCAGCTTCTCTGACTCTTCAATCAGTGGACAGACGATGAAGATGCGCTGGCCAGCCTGCGCCTGCTCCGCGATAAAGCTATAGACTTTGGCGCGGTCCGGCTCGGTCCGGATGGCCGAAACGACTTGGCGCGGACCGCCGGGCAGCTCGCGCAGCGTTGAGACGTCCAGATCGCCCATTTGTGCCATCCGCAGTGAACGCGGGATCGGCGTCGCCGTCATCAGCAGCAGGTGCGGGCGGATGCCTTTTGAACGAAGCGACGTGCGCTGCTCGACGCCGAAGCGATGCTGTTCGTCGATAATCACCAGTCCCAGCCGGGCGAACTGAACTTGATCCTGAATCAGCGCATGCGTACCCACCACCAACTCGGCATGGCCGCCGGCGATCGCTTCCAGGATCTCGCGTCGCTCCGCAAGGCGCTGCTTGCCTCGCAACAACCGAACCGTCAAACCGGCGGCGGCCGCCGGTAGGAGCAGTCGTTGCGCATGCTGCTCGGCGAGCAGTTCCGTCGGCGCCATCATGGCGGACTGATAACCGCAGTCCGCCGCCATCGCCATCGCTAACAGTGCGACAGTGGTCTTGCCCGAGCCGACTTCGCCTTGCAGCAGCCGCTGCATCGGGTAGTTTCGTTCGAGATCGTGACGGATCTCGGTCAATACCCCGCGCTGACCTTCAGTGAGCCGGAATGGCAGCGCGGCCAAGACGGCTTTGGTGCACGGGCCGATTTTGTCAAACGCAATACCGCCGGGCAATTCGGCGTTCATTCGCCGTCGATAAGCAAACAGCAGCTGATAGATGAACAACTCTTCGAATCGGACTCGGCGCCACGCGGCATGCAGCTGCTCGTTTGACTCCGGTTCATGAATTTGGCGCATGGCCGGCGCGCGCGTAAGCGCATTCGCGTCGTGCAGGTCCTGCTCGGGCAGGAATTCGATCAGATCGCGTTCGGCGAAGTCCAACGCCAGCCGCATGATCTTGCGCAAGGTCCGGCTTTCCAACCCCGCTTTGCGCAGTGCCATACCGCCGGGATAAAGCGGCACAATGCGCCCGGTATTATAGAACTCCGTATCGCCGTCGTCGCCGAGTTGATCGACAGCCGGATGAATGAACTTGCGCTCGGCAAGATCGTTGATCATGCCGGACACCGCGACCGTTTGGTCCTCCTTGAGCTGCCGGCTCCAGTATTGGATACCCTGAAACCAGATGCACTCGAGCAGCCCCGAGCCGTCGTTCACGCCGACTACGAGCCACTCTTTGCCGCGCTTGCTCTTGATCCAATTCACATACGAGATCTTGCCGACCACCGTGATTTCGTGTTCGGTCAGCCGCAGATCTTTGATCCGCATGACTTGCGAGCGATCCAGATATTTGCGCGGATAGAACTCCAGCAGCTCGCCGACCGTCGTGATTCCGTATTCAGCGAGCGCCTCACGACGGTGCTCTCCGATCATGCGGATATCCGTGACCGGACGTTCGAGCCAAGAAGCAGGGCGGCTTAGCGCCTCATTACCACTGTCGGACAGTGTAGGTCAGGATGGTTTCTTGGTCGGCATCGCAGGGGACCGTGAACTCGACTTTGGTCGCGGTCACCTTCTTGTACGGCAGACTCGATTGGCGAATCTCCCAGTCGCCCCAGAAATGATCGACGACGACCACTTCGATCTTGTCCTGCTTGCGATTTCTGAGCTTCACTTCCCAATCGGTCTCGCTCGAATGACTCGAAATCTGCCGATAATCCTGCTGGTTCTTTTCGACCACCACATCGAACGCCTTGCCGACGGTCACGCGCATCGTTTCATGGCGCGGCGTGTGCTCGATTCGATCTTCGCCGATGAACTCCTGACTTCCATCCGGACCCAGTTGATAGACGCGCACGACGCCGGCCGGCAGCGCGATCCCGAGCCCGTTCTCCTCGCGATTCTCAAATTCCAGTGACACGGTCACACGGTCGTTGTCAACCTGCGAGTCGTAGGTGAACAACTTCTTCGTCGAAAACGCTGCGGACGGAAACAGGCTGATCTGTTTGATCTGATTGTCCATCACCGACGCGGGGCGCTGGAGCGTGTACAGGTGGTACTCGAAGAAGGACTGTTCCTGAAACTGTGGCGCGGCCTTCGCCCCCACGGACTCCACCATCATGTCAGCGGCATAGGCGCGCCGCATGACGTCCCGCACGCGATTGGGTTCGCCCGCGATCAACTTCAGTTTGGCATCCGTGTAGGATGTGCCGCAGCTATTCGTAATCGTCACCCATGCGTCCATGTCGGCGCGCGTGTTCTCCTGATTCGAGACGAGCACGTAATTGGCTTTCCAGGACAGCCCGGAGGTCAGGTACGATACTTCAGTTTCCTTGTTGCCGCCGCTCCGGGCATCGACGAGCCAGCGCAGCGTCGGGCGCGTGATGAGACCCTCGGGCAAACTGGGATAGCGGATATCCGCGGCTTTATCGAGCATCAGCGAGCGCAGCGAACCGTCGCCCTGCTTGAGTACCAATTGTCCGGCGCCCCTCATCCCGCCGAAACTCAACAGCGTTCCGCGCGCGATCTCGCCCTTTTCGTTGACGACCTCGATCTCTTTGTCGATATACTTCTGAAGCAATTTGTCGGGCGATACCAGATCGTAGTCGAAATTCTGCTCGAGCATATCCACGCCGTCGGCGCGAAAGTGCACGGAGGTCGCGTCGATCTGCGCGGAGACATCGCGGAACATCAGTTCTCCGCGGCCGGCTTTGAACTCCATGCCGCGCGTATCCCGGACCAGCGACAGATTGTCGTTGTAGATCGTAATCGAGACCCCCGGCGCGGCCAGCGCAGCCGTGGCGAGCGCCAGCGCCGCGGCGGCCCTCAGAAGATTGCGGATCATGAATGCCCTCCCATAGCTTCAATTTCAGTCAGGAAGCGCGCAACCTTTTCGCGCGCGTCGCGCAAGTCAGCCAGTTTCTGTCGTTCCGCATCGACGATTTCGGGTTTTGCGGACGCGACGAATTGCGGGTTCGCCAGCCGACCGTCAGCTCCGGCAATCAGCTTACCGAGGCGGTCAAATTCCTTGCTCAAGCGCGCCCGCTCGACGACCGGGTCGATGAGGCCGCCGAGCGGAACGTACACTTCGATTCCCTGCACGACGCTCGACGCGCTGCCCTTGGGCTTTGGCGCTCGAATCACCAGTTGCTCAGCGCCGGTCAATTTCTGGACAAACGCCGAATACCCGGCGAGAAAATCCAGCTGCTGGTCACTGCCGCCCGTCAGGCCGACGGTAATCTTGCGGTTGGATTGCACACCCAGCTCGCCGCGAATCGTGCGCAATGCACTGACGACTTCCTGCAGCAGCACGAATTCCGCCTCCACAGCGGAGTCGATGGCATCCTTACGCACGCGGGGAAACGGCGCATACAAGATGGTAGGCTGCGACAACGAATTCGGGGACAACTGGATCAGCGTCTGATATATCTCTTCGGTAATAAACGGCATCAGCGGATGCAACAGCCGCAGCGCGCCTTCCAGAATCGCCAGCGCATGTTGCAACACCGCACGTTTTTCCTCGGCATTTGCGCTCTGCAATCGGGTCTTAACCAGTTCGAGGTACCAATCACAGAAATCGTTCCAGATGAAGGCATAGAGCCGTTTTGTCGCGTCCGAAAACCGCATGTCGGCAAGCGACGCCGTTACGTCGTTGACCGCGGAGAAGAACGCCGACGTGATCCAGCGGTCAATCAGACTGTCCGGCAGCTTGCCCCGTTCGTCGATGCGCTCGAACTCGAACCCGTCCCCCTCCTCCGGCAGATTCATGAGCAGGAACCGAGTCGCGTTCCAGATCTTGTTCGCGAAGTTTCGGCCGTTCTCGCAGAGTTCAGCACCGAACCGGATATCACCGCCATGCGGCGTCAGCGAGACCATCGTGAAGCGCAATGCGTCCGCCCCGAACTCGTCGATGACGTCGATCGGATCGGGCGAGTTGCCCAGCGACTTCGACATCTTGCGGCCTTTGGGATCGCGCACGATGCCCGTGAAATAGACATCGCGGAACGGCTCGACACCGAACACCTCTTCGGACGCCATCATCATGCGCGCGACCCAAAGGAAGATGATCTCGGGCGCCGTCACGAGTACGCTCGTGGGATGAAACCTCTGCAAATCCGCGGTAGCTTCGGGCCAGCCGAGCGTCGAAAACGTCCACAGCCAAGAGGAGAACCAGGTATCGAGTACGTCGGGATCCTGAACGAGGGTCTGGCCGGCGAATCTCGGATCGCGAGACGGATCATCGACGGCGCAGATCACCTCGCCGGTTTCCTGCACCGTCCAGATCGGGATGCGATGGCCGTACCACACTTGCCGCGAGATACACCAGTCGCGGACGTTCTCCATCCAATGGAAGAATGTCTTCTCCCAATGTTTGGGGTGAAAGTTAACCCGTCCCTCACGCACGGACCGAATCGCCGGTTCCGCCAGCGACTGCATCTTCACAAACCACTGTTCGGACAAGAGCGGCTCGATAATCGTGCCCGTCCGCTCGTTGTGACCCACCGCATGGGTGTACGGCTCAATCTTCTCCAGCGCATCCAATTCCTGCAACCGCTCGACGACGAGTTTTCGCGCGGCTTCGCGCGTCATGCCCTGGAATTCGGCGGGCGCGGCATTGGTCAGCTTGCCATCCGGACCGATCACGATGACGAATTCGAGATGGTGCCGCATCGCGATCTCGAAGTCGTTCGGGTCGTGCGCCGGCGTGACCTTCACGCAGCCGGTCCCGAACTCGCGATCGACATAGTCATCAAACACAATCGGGATCTCACGTCCCACAATCGGTAACCGCACGGTCTTGCCGCGCAGCTGACGATAGCGATCGTCTTCCGGATGAATCGCCACGGCCGTATCGCCGAGCATCGTCTCCGGACGTGTGGTCGCTACGACGAGGTGACCGGAACCGTCGCTTAGCGGGTACTTGAAATGCCAGAGCGACGACGAAACCGGTCGCATCTCCACCTGTTCGTCGGAGAGTGCGGTGTGTCCGACCGGATCCCAATTCACGATGCGTTTCCCGCGATAGACCAGGCCCTTCTCGTACAAGCGAACGAAGATGGTCAGCACCGCGCGCGACAGACTGGGATCCAGCGTGAATCGCTCCCGTGACCAGTCGCAAGATACGCCTATGCGTCGCAGCTGCCGGAGGATGATGCCGCCATGGTGTTCTTTCCAGTCGTTGATCCGCTGGATCATCTGCTCGCGGCCCAGGTCGTGTCGAGTCAGCCCCTCTTTCGCGAGTTCCGCCTCAACCTTTACTTGCGTCGCCAGTCCCGCATGGTCCATGCCGGGCAGCCAGAGTGTGTCCTCGCCGAGCATCCGATGCCAGCGAATCAGGACGTCCTGTATGGTGTTGTTGAGCACATGACCGATGGTGAGCCGTCCGGTCACATTCGGTGGCGGCATCATGATCACATACGGTGAGCGGCCCTCACGTACCGGCGCGGTGAAATAGCCGCGGGATTCCCATTCCCGGTAGAGACGTTGTTCGACCTGTTGCGGTGAGTATGCTTTCTCGAGCTGCAGCTTCGGCATGAAATCTGAGGCAGGTTTAGAAGGTAATCAGGCGACGGCGGCGGTTCCTCGTTTCCGCAAATGACCAAATCAGCAGCATTCCGGCGATGAACCCGCCGATGTGCGCCCACCAGGCGACCCCACCGCCGCCGCCGCCGAGCAGATTGGTTAGCTGCATCAGGAACCAGACGCCGAGCACAATGTAGGCCGGAATCGGGACAAATCGTAGGAAGAAGAAGAACCAGACCATCGTCACCACGCGCGCCTGCGGATAGAGGATCAGGTAGGCGCCCAGCACGCCACTGATGGCGCCGGACGCTCCGATCATCGGCACCGTCGAAGTGATGTCGCCCGCATAGTGCGCGAGCGCGGCAATCACTCCAGCGGCCAGATAGAACAGCAGGAACTTGAGATGGCCGAGATGATCTTCGACATTGTTGCCGAAGATCCACAGGTAGAGCATGTTTCCGCCGAGATGCATCAGCCCGCCATGCAGGAACATGCTCGACACCAGGCTGAGCCAGCGCTCGGGGAATTGCGGAAGCAGATTGAACGCCCGCGTCATCAAGAGCGGCACGGTGCCGAACTGATAGACCAACGCCTCATACATCGACGACGGCAATGTGAACGACCAGATCCCCGCGATCACGTTCGCGGCAATTAAGCCGATCGTGATCACCGGCAAGCGACGCGTCGGATTCTCGTCACGAATCGGAATCACAACGGACGGCGTGCGCTAAGGAATCGCCACATCGAATACCCAACTCTGCTCATTGCCGGCGCGATCCCCCGCGGAAAGCTCGATGCGATGCGGTCCGTTGCGCAGGATGTGCGGAGTCCAAATCGGTCCACCGCGCGCTTCGAAATCGAACTCCACGATGGCCGGTTCGCCATCCACGCGGCAACGCACGGTGCCATCATCGATCCCCGACGCCTCATCCGTCAATCCGACATAAATTGACCCGCGATGAGCGGTACAGCGGGCAACGGGCGGCGTCCCATCCAGACCGATTCCGTAAGTCCCGGCTTTCATGACGTAACAGGACATCCCAGCCGTGCGACCCGGGATCCTCCACAGCGGGCGTTTGGACCCATCGCCCTTCTGCTCGTAGAAGTACCTGCCTTGAACGGTCTCCCCCGGCGCAAGATCGTAGTGCAATTCGAGTCGATCGCCGAACGCGAGCTCGGTAGGTGATATTCGTACCTGATCGGCTCCCGACAGCGTCAGTTTCGCCCACGCGGCGCATGCGTCCTGCGCGGTCAGCAACGAGAACGGTCCGGCACTGAAGCGGTCGGGTAACGTCGTGGCGTCGATGGCCGCGGCAAGACCCGAGGTCAGTCTCAACGAGACGGTGGTCGTATTGCCGGCGCGGTCCACGACTTCTACCTCAACTTGAGCATCTCGCAAGTCATGCAGCCAGCCCTCGCACGAACCGTCCGAGTTCCATTGGGCCGGCGGCGGACTGCAAAACAGCCGACGCACATCCGTATCACGATGCAGCCGTTCGGCGTAAACGAGTCGGTCGTAGATGTCCTTTGCGCCGAGCAGGTCGATGCTACCGCAGGCTACGGAGTACACTTGCTCGCCGTTCACGCGCAGTCGAATCTCCGACGGCACGGCATTGCGACCCCAGGGACCGGGATCATAGCACCGGACGAACAGCGCAACAGGCTCGGCAGCCGTGATAGCCGGCGCGCGCCATCGTCCGCTTCGCACCTTAGTCAGCGTCAGCTTGAGACCTGCCGCCAGCGGGTCATAATCACCAAGCCCGATCCACGACAACCCGGTGATCACCGGCGGTTGCGAGTCGCGCGGCTCATAGAATTGCAGCGGATCAATCTGCACGGCTCCTTCGCGAATCTCGAAATGCAAGTGTGCAGGCCCGGCGCCACTGTCACCGGTGTACGCGATGACATCGCCGCGCCGAAATTGCACGGCCGCGGAGATCGAGTCCGTCGCGAAATCCACCCGATAGTTCTCGCGGACCAATTGCGAGTCGCGCATCAGCGTTTCGAGTGGCGCGACAAATTCGTTCAAGTGCCCGAAGACCGCCGTGCGCGCGTCCGCCATGCGAAAATAGAGCGCGCGACCATACCCACTCGGAGCAACCGCGATCCGCTCAATGAAGCCATCGGTCGGCGCGACGACCGGCCGATGTTCGGGACCGGTTCGCAGGTCCACGCCGCCGTGGAAATGTTCGGGTCGGCTGTCGGCGAATCCTCCGGTCAGCGTCCGACCAAACGGCAACGGCCAGAGCCGCTCCGGCGCAGTTGCGTCTGCCGACAAGGCGAGCGCGAGGAAGATCAGTACTCTCGCCACCGCACGCTTACTGACAACATCAATCCGGACAAGGTCAACATGTTCAACAAAGAACTCCCACCATAGCTCACGAACGGCAAGGGCACTCCGGTTACGGGCAGGAATCCTACGGTCATCAGCAGATTAGTCAGTACCTGTGCCGTGATCAGGCAAGCGCCGCCGGCGGCCACTGATGAATAGAATGGATTGTGGCAGCGCTGAGCTAACCGCATCGCCCGGACAAACAGGATGAAGAACAGCACGGCCACGACCAGCGTGCCGGCGAAACCGAATTCTTCGCCCCACGCGCTGAAGATGAAATCGGTATGACCTTCCGGCAGGAACTTCAACTGCGTTTGCGTGCCGTGCAAGAAGCCCTTGCCGGTGATCCCGCCGGAACCAATCGCGATCTTGGATTGGATCAACTGATACGCGGATCCCAGCGGATCGGCTTCCGGGTTGATAAATGTCAGGAGTCGCTTCTGTTGATAGGGGTGCAGTTTGCCCCAGAGGTGCGGCGTCGCCGAGCCGACGGACAGAAAGACAATGACCGCGAGTGCGAGGGGCACCAGTCTCCGCCGGCTGAAAAAGATGGCTGCCACGATTGCAGCGAGCGTAGCGATGTGGAGTGTTTGGTGCCAGAATGTCAGCACCGCCAACACGGGAGTCAGTAGCAAGACCAGGTGCCAGAACGGGATTCCCGCCCACGCCAGCAGGCAAAACATGACCATCGGGAACACGAGCGATGTCCCGAGATCGGGTTCTACGAGAATCAACCCCATCGGCACCACGCACGTCGCGACGGCGACGATGGTCACCCAGGCCTTGCCGATGTCGCGTGGAAAGTCGGTCAGAAACCTCGCGACTCCCAGCAGGGTCGTGACCTTGGCAAACTCCGAAGGTTGGAGTCGAAAGGCTCCCAAGTCGATCCAGCGTCTCGCCCCCATTTCAACGTGGCCGAAGAACATTACACCGATTAGCGACAGCACGCCGATGATATAGATGACGTAGGCGAACGACTGGAACACGCGAAGCGGAATTGCCACGGTCATGATCATCAAGCCGCCGCCGATCGTGGCCCACAACAACTGCCGATAGAAATGGGTGAATTCCAATTCGCCTTCGGCAAAGCTCGTGGAGTAATTGGCCAGCAAACCGATTCCGACGAGGCCGAGCACTGAGATCAGGATCCAGGGATCGGGGAACTGATACCGTCCACTCATTCGGCCGTCGCGAGATTAGCGCTGATCGGCGGGTTGTCTATCCCGCGTTCGGAAAGCACGAAGGCCCGCATAACCTCTTTGGCGATCGGTGCGGCAGCAGACGAACCGTGTTCGCCGAACTCAACCAGCACGCAACATGCGACAATCGGGTCATCGTACGGCGCATATCCCACGAACCAGGCGTGGTCGTCGCCATGTGCATTCTGCGCGGTTCCGGTCTTTCCGGCAATCGGACAATCCTCATCCTGCTGCCGCCTGGCGGTTCCGCCCCCGCCCCAGACGACCCGCCGGGCGCCTTCGCGCACAATTGCCATGTTTTCAGGGGAGCAGCTCAGCGGCTCTCCGGGCGGCGCCTCACGTTTCTGGAGTGTCTTGGTCTGTGGATCGTACACCCCGCTGACCAGAAATGGCTTCTTCCAGACTTTTCCGTCGCCCACGGCGCATGCGTAGGCGCAAAGTTGGAGGGGCGTCACCAGCACTTCGCCCTGACCGATCGCGATGGAGGGGATGAAGCCTTTGGTCCAGCCGCTGGGACCGTAGCGCTTGTTGTAGTATGCCTCGGAAGGAATCAGCCCATCCGCCTCAGACGTTTGATCGACGCCGGTTTTCGTGCCGAAGTGGTAACGGGCGAGCGCCCGGTTGATGCCGTCGGCGCCCAGCATCATTCCTACTTTGTAAAAGAATACGTCGCAACTTTCTTCGATCGCGCGATAGACGTTGACGCTTCCATGTCCCTTCTTGTTCCAGCACTTAAAGGTGCGATTTCCGACGGTGTAATGGCCGGGACAGCTGGCGGTGAAGGCGGGCGTGATGGTCTTGCTTTCGAGCGCCTCGGTCAGCATCGCCATCTTGATTGTCGAGCCGGGCGGATACATGGTCTGCGACGCGCGGTTCAGCATCGGTTTCTGCGGATCCGTCAGCAACCGATTCCACTCTTTGGAGTCAATCCGCCCGGCGAACACCTGCGGGTCGTAGGTCGGTGCGCTGGCCATGCACACGACTCCGCCGTTTCGCACGTCCATCGCCACCACCGCGCCGATCTTGCCCGTCATCAACGATTCCGCCAGCGCCTGTACGTCGGCGTCAATCGACAGCCAAAGTTCCTTGCCGGCAATCGGTTCGATGCGGTCGAGCTTGTCCTCGTCGGCGATTTCCTGCCCATGTGCATTGACAATTGAAAACCGCCGTCCCGGCACGCCGCGCAGCGCTTCGTCGTAGATGCGCTCCAATCCGCGCTTCCCGACCAGATCGCCCACTCTGGCATAGGGGAATTTTTCCAGCTCGTCCTTGGAAACCTCGCTGACGTATCCCAGCGCGTGGGCCGCCAGTGAACGCGAGTAATATCGCTGCTGCTCCAGTTCCAAGAATGCACCCGGGATCCGGTCGCGCATTTCTTCAAAGGCGGACAACTGGCCGAAGCTCAGGTCACGCTCGATGCGCATGGGCTGGAATGTCGAGCGGAACGGCTTGATCATGTTTTGCCGGACGAATTCGGTGTTTTTCCGCATCGCGCCGCTGAGCAGCTCCAACCCCGCTCGGTCATTCCAGAGTTCGCGGGGAACTCCCCAACACGAATAGGACGCACGATTCGTCAGCAGCAGGCGGCCGTGGCGATCGCGCATGACGCCGCGCGGTGGTGTCGTTTCCACAAGCCTGATGCGATTGCTGTCCGACTTCTCGCGATACTCGTTTCCCTGCAATACCTGCAGCTCAAACAGCCGGACCCCGAGCACGCAAAACAGCGCGGCGACGATACCGAGAAAGCTGAAATAGCGAATCGTCTCGCCGGACGTTTGATTCGCCATCCTCAGCGCGTCCTGTGCAATGGCGAGAGGAACCACAACAACCCGAGCAGGGTCGTGTAGGCCGCGGCGGGCGCGCCGCTTTGCCAGAACAACGGCAGGAAGTTCGTCCCCGCGCCGCGCGCAAAGAGGTAGTAGGCCACACTCTCACTGAACAGTGCGCTGACCAGCAAGAAGGCGCCCCACGGCCAGAGCAGGCGAAAGGAGACTTCGTCCCAGAGTTTGCCGCAGAAAAACCCGACGACAGAGTAGGCGAACACGCTGCCACCCAGCGGCCCGCTACTCAGCAGATCGAATCCCAGACCGATCCCGGCGCCTGTCAGCGTTCCGGCAATCGGACCAAGTTGCAGACCGACATAGACGACGAATGGCAGCGTCAGCGAAGGTTGGACCAGCGTCGCACCAATAGTCAGCAATCCTCCGATCGATACATCGAGCAGTAAGAGAGACACGCCCACGAATGCCAGGGTCATGTAGCTCATGGCTCTGTCCCCGTGGTCACGACCGAGTCCTCAACGGCTGGAGTTCCCGGGTGGCTCGTGGTTACGACGAACAGCTCTTCCACGGAATTGAACCGGACAAACGGCTGAACGCGGCTGAACCCGCTGCCGGGCTCGGCCTGCGCGCGGATCTCCGACACGACGCCCACGCGAATGCCCGCGGGGAACACGAATCCAGCGCCTGTCGTAAGGATCAGATCCCCGACGGTGATGTCTTCCCCGGTCGCCAGACCCACGATGGTCCACTCTCCGGGTCCCAGCCAGCGCAGGATTCCCATCGCCCGGCTGCGTTCAACCATGACGGATACGCCATAGGTGTTACCGACGAGCGTCTGCACAAGCGCTGTGTGATTCGCGACTTCCACCACCTTTCCCACCAAGCCGGCAGGGGCGACCACCGCTGCGTTCATTCGCAGCCCGTCCTTCTTCCCGCGATCCACGATCAATTTGCCGCCGATTTCAATCCCGGGATGAGCAATCACGCTCGCACTGAGCATCTCGTACGGAAACCGATTGCGAAACGCGAGCATGCCTCGCAGCCGCTCATTTTCCAGGGTCATCGCCCGCAATTCACCGTTCTCGCGGCTCAGGTCGATCGAGAGTTCGCGGAGCTCCGCGTTTTCGCGAAAGACATCGAAGGCCCGTCGCAACTGCACCAGCGGTTTTGCGAGATAGGCCAACCCCGTGCCCAGTTCGCGCTTGACTCCGTTCACCGCCGGACTCTTACTGAAAAAGAGAAGGGTCAGCGAGAAGCCGACCGTGATCAGGAGGATAATCCAATCGAGGCGCGGAACGAATAGCCGCGGCGAACTCCGCATGGGTTATTATGAGGGAAGCAGTACTTTGCTGAAGGTCTCGAAGTCATCGAGGACCTTACCCGTGCCGCGCACCACGCAAGTGAGCGGGTCCTCGGCCAGTATCACCGGCAGCGAGGTCTCTTCACGCAGGCGGACGTCCAGCCCCTTAATCATGGAGCCGCCGCCAGTCATGACGATGCCCCGATCTCGGATATCCGCCGCGAGTTCGGGCGGTGTTTTTTCCAGCGCCATCCGGACCGCTTCGACGATTTGCGAGACCGGCTCGTTCAATGCCTCCCGGATCTCAATGGAATTAATTTCGATGGCCTTCGGCACGCCCTCCACGAGGTCGCGCCCCTTGGCGACAATCGACAGTTCCTGGTCCATCTTGATTGCCGAACCGATGCGTACCTTGATCTCTTCGGCGGTTCGCTCGCCGATCAGCAGGTTATAGTTACGCCGCATGAATTGGACGATGCACTCATCCAACTCATCGCCTCCGACTCGAATGGACGTGTCGGTAATAATTCCCGAGAGCGAGATCACGGCGATTTCGGTCGTGCCACCGCCGATGTCGATCACCATGCTGCCGATGGGTTCATTCACCGGCAAGCCGACGCCCAGTGCGGCGGCCATCGGCTCGGCGATCAGATAGACTTCGCGCGCGCCGGCGTGCTCCGCGGAATCGCGAATAATCCGTTTTTCGGACTTGGTGACACCGGACGGCACGCACACAATCACCCTCGGCCGCATCATCCGGTTGGTCTGGGCCTTGCGGATGAAGGCCCGGATCATGACTTCCGCAAGTTCGTCGTCGTCAATCACGCCGTCGCGCATGGGCCGACTCACTTCGAGATCGCGGTGGGTCTTCCCGAGCATCTCGCGGGCCTCGGTACCGACGGCAATCACCTTGTTGTCGCGCTTGCGCACCGCCACCATCGACGGTTCGCGCACGACGATTCCCTTGCCCTTTACATAGACCAGAGTATTGCAGGTTCCAAGATCAATGGCAATTTCGTTGGAGAACAAGCCACTGAGAGAAAACGCCATGTAGATACCTCGCTTGCGTCCTTACGAGAAAAAAGTGGGTGAATGAATCGGCATCGGATCGCAGGTGAGCCTCATCCCTCGTCGGCCAGCATAATCTGCTTCAAATCGGGCGGTTGAATTCCGCGCTTTTTCTCCTCCGCCCAGAGGTAGTTCAGAATCATCGGTTTTTGTTCGTCGTCAACCCGCACGTAGATCGAGTAGTAGCCGCCCCACTGACAGACGAGTTTCTGATTGCGCGTCGCGTCCATCGCGTCCTTGATGGACGGCAGTTTACGCGTCATGCGCCCGATCAGCTGGTAAATGGCACCCTTGATATCGCGTTTGACAATGTAGTCCTTGCCCAGATAGCGCACGCGCGAGGAGGGGCGGATGTAGAGCGGGCGGTCGAGATTGTTAGGCCATTGCATGGTGGGGTCCGGTTTTCGGCTGTGCGTCAGGTTATCACTCAGCAACATCCTGATGATCGAATTAATGTCTGAAGTGTCGGCGTCCGGTGAAGACCATCGCGAGATTCTGTTCGTCGGCGGCGGCGATCACTTCCGCGTCGCGCACGCTGCCGCCCGGCTGGATAATCGCGGTCGCTCCGGCTTTGGCCGCGATTTCCAAGCCGTCACGAAACGGGAAGAAGGCGTCCGATGCGCAAGCCGAGCCCTTGAGCTCGAGGGGTGCCATTCTGGCTTTCTTGACCGCGAGTTCGGCGGAGTCCACGCGCGACATCTGCCCGGCGCCGATCCCGAGGGTGTGTCGCTCATCGGCGAAAACGATCGCATTCGAACGCACGTGCTTGCAGACTTTCCAGCCCAATCTCATGGCCGCGAGTTCGGTCGGAGTTGGCGCACGCCTGGTGACGACCTTATGGTTGTCAAGCTCTGGCAATTCGTCATCCGGTGTCTGTCGCAAATAGCCACCCCAGATTGCGCGAAGTTCGCGTGAAGCAAACGGTCGTTTCAGTTCATCCCAATCGAACTCGAGCAGCCGCAGCGCTTTCTTCTTCGACAAAACCGCTCGCGCCGCGTCGCTGAAAGCGGGAGCAAGGATGATCTCCAGGAAGATCTCCGCTAACACTTCGGCGGCTTCTGCATCCAGCTCGCGGTTGAATGCGACAATCCCTCCGAACGCCGACGTCCGGTCGGTTTGCAGCGCCAGCGTTACCGCTTCAGAGAGGTTGCCTCCGACACCAACTCCGCACGGCGTAACATGCTTGACGATAACGGCCGCAGGCTCATCAAACTCGCGTAACAGCTTCAAGGCGCCGTCGGCGTCGAGGAAATTGTTGTACGAAAGCTCCTTGCCACCGAGCTGATCCGCGGCAACGAGTCCCGCCGCCGGTTCACCGGCCCGGGCATACAGCCACGCCTGCTGATGCGGGTTCTCGCCATAGCGCAGTCCCCGCACGCGCCGTAGCGGCAACGGCTCCAGTTCTCCTCCGTTGAGCCACGCCGCAATCGCGCTGTCATAGGCCACCATGCGCGCGAAGGCGCTCGCCGCGCAGCGTTTGCTGAACTCCTCGGGAACCTCGCCGTGCCATTCCGCAAGCAGCGCCGACAACTCGCCGTACTGTGACGGGTCGCACACGGCAACGACATGCTGCGCGTTCTTCACGGCGGCTCGCATCATGGAGGGTCCGCCTACATCAATCGCCTCGATGATCTCGTGTTCGGGCTTGCCCGCCGCCAGGGTCTGTTCAAACGGATAGAAATTGATGACAACGAGATCGATAAAATCAAGTCCGAGGCGTCCCATATCGGCGAGATCACCGGGATGGTCGCGGCGCGCCAGCAAACCGCCGTGAATCCGCGGATGCAGAGTCTTGATGCGCCCTTCCATCGCCTCCGGCGAGCCTGTCCATTTCTCCACCGGCGTGACGGCCAATCCGGCCTTTTCGAGCGCGGCGGCGGTTCCTCCGCTCGCGATCAATTCTACGCCGTGCCGCAATAACTCCTGTCCCAACTCGATCAACCCTGACTTATCAGAAACGCTCAGCAGAGCGCGACGAATCCGTATCATTTGGAATATAGAGGAAGGATCGTAACTTTGCGTCCGTCAATCCGGACGCGGGATTGCGCAAACCATGTGACCGCCTGCGCATAAAGGTCAAATTCGACGGCGTGCACCCGTTCCGCAAGCGTATCCGGATTGTCGTCAGCATGCACAAACACGGCGCGTTGGGCAACGATGGGACCGTGATCGAATTCCTCATCGACGAGATGCACGGTTGCTCCCGAGACCCGCACACCGGAATCGATCACCGCTTCATGCACCCGCCGCCCGTACATCCCTTTGCCGCCGAAAGCGGGCAGCAAGGCGGGATGGATATTCAAGACCCGGCCGGAATACTCGCGGATCAACTGCGCGGGCAACAATTTCAGGAAACCCGCGAGGCAGATGAAGTTCACCTGATACTTGCGGAGCGTGTCGAGCAGCCTCGTGGCATACACATCATCACTTTCGTCCGCGCCCCGTCGCACAACCTCGGCCGGGATTTCCAGCGCCGCGGCCCGTTCCAACGCCTTCGCAGTGCTCGACGACGAGATCACGACGACAACCGTTGCCGGGATCTCCTTTTGCAGACACTTCCGAGCGATGTGCTCAAACAGCGTACCGTTCCCCGACACGAAGCATGCGATGCGGAGCGGCTTCACGTTGACGGCTCCCCGTCGAGCGTGTCGATCCATTGCATTCGCAACTCCTGACAACTGATCTGGACATTGCCGCCGATGGGTAGCGACATGCGGTCCGGACCGTGGCCGAACGGAATGTCGGTTAGAATCGGATAATCGGTGCCGGCCGCGGCAGCGAGCGCGGATCGTTCGATAGAATCTGCATCAACGGAAACGCTTCCGTCGCCGAAATCGCCGATCAAGAGCGCCGCCAGAGAGTTAAGCACCCCGGCATTTCGGAGATGGAAGAACATGCGGTCCACACGGTGCGGCGGTTCATGGATATCCTCCACCAATAAGGCCACATCGCGCAGGTCGGGCAGATAGGGAGTCCCCAGCAGCGTCGTGATCATGGTTAGATTCCCGGGGAGCAGTGGCGCGGTCACGCGGTCTTGCCTGCCGCGGCGCAACACTCGTCCGCGCCCGGGAAAGGCGGAGAGGAGATTGTCGCACTGCCGACCCGCCAGTAAATTCGTGCAATGATCTCGAGTTGCCGCGCTGAGCGCTCCATCCCACTCCACTGCCAACGGACCCGCGAAGCTCACCAGTCCGGTGCGCTGCCATAATACCCATTGCAACACCGTGGTGTCGGAAAGTCCCACCAACGGCTTCCGAACCTCGGCAATCCGCTGCCAGTCCAGCAACTCGAGCAAACGACTCGAACCCACGCCGCCTCGGGCACAGAAGACGGCATCCACATCCGCACGCTGAAACATCTGCAGGAGTTCTGCGCCGCGAGTCTCGTCGGGCGCCGAAAACAGCCCGATATTGCCGAGCACTTGTTCCGACAGAACGACTCGAAATCCGCTGGCTTCGATCTCCCGGACGGCTCGCGCAAGTCGTTCCGGCTTGACCGGGCCCGCCGGCGCGCAGATGCCGATGGTACCTCCGCGCTGCAGCGGTCGCGGCAGAATCAACTCAGTATCCCCACTCCGGTCCGGTCAAGGTGTAATCGCCGAACCCGGTGTAGTCCACAAACACGAACATGCGAGCAATCGAACTATAGTACCAGATCTCATAGGGGCGCGAGCCGGAGTCGAATGGGTGGCGTTCGATATCGGTGGGTTCTCCGTATAGAATGTAAACCCGCCCGCGATCGGTATCCCAGCCCTCGCGATGCGTGGCGAACTTCTCGTTGGCGACCTCAACGCGGTGATAGTACTCATCCATCAATTCATTTTCATCGGTCCCCGACGTTGGATCGCGTCGCAACCAGAACTCGCGAAACAGCCGCTCCCGGTCGGGGAATACGGCCTGCCGCAACTGCTTGTTCTCGGACGTTGAGGCGATGTACTTGAGCTGTCGGATCGCGATATCGAGGTCCGTGATCGAAGCGGGAATTCCGGGAATGCGCAACCCGAACGGACGCGATCGAGTCTCCCGTCGCCCATTCCCGTCGGCCTCGACCTTTAGGGTATATTTGGCCGGCGCCAGGCTGTCGAGTACAAATTGATACTCGTGCACTTGAATCGTCGAGTCGGGCATGACCGCGGACTCCGAACGCAGGGCGACCTTGTTGTCATGATCCAGCACCTGCCAGATCAGCCGGATCGAGTCTCGACCCGTGCTGAACAGCTGGATGCGTGCGCGCGGATCCTCTTCGCCTGTCGAAAACCCCTCGACCAGCCTGGGCACGCCTAACTCGGCCAGCTGCGCATCCTCCGAAACCCAGTTGATATCCGACATTCGCAGCAGTGGATCGCTGGCACCGACGTCGATCGACCCCTCCCACTTCGACCGGCGACGCGATTCGCGGTCCGCCGTCATGGTTACCCGCACCTTGTATTCACCGGCGACGACGTCAAACTCATCGACATGCACGGCGTTCCGCGTGCGGCTATTGGTTTCGGCATACTGCTGCGCGTCCACCGTGACGGTCCGAATCTTCTCCGAAACCAGTCCGGTTCCGTCGCGAAACAGTGAGGTGACCAGTTCAAACTGCGCCTGAAAACCGGAATCCGATCGCAAGAAAACAAGGTTGTCGTACGGAACCGACATCGCCACGGTCAATCGCAGCGAGTCGAGGCTGGTCGTCAGCTTCTGCCCGATTTGACAACGGAACAACGGCCCGGCCCCTTGCGAAATTACGGGAGGCGGAGTCGATTCGTCGATCGCCGCAATCGCCGTCAGGGCTGCGAGAGTACAGGCAATGCAAAGCTTCCACATCGTTCACCTCGCGTCGTTGAAGTAACCGCGGCCTCGACTTCTAATTGATATGCGGACGCCGAGCGCACGGTCGTCATCATCATCTCCCCCGGCGTCCGGACGCCGGAAATCCGTACTCGACCGTCAATCTCCGGCGCGTCCCATTCGCTGCGTCCCCACGAGTTACCGTGGGCGGAGCGCTCGACAATCACCTTGATCTGCTTGCCGATCATTGACCGATGTCGCTCCAGACAGATTTGTTTCTGAAGTTTCATGAGTCGATCCAGTCGGTCAAGCGCGATGCCCTCCTCAACCCGAAGGGGCAATTCCGCGCCAGGTGTGCCCGCTTGCGGTGAATAGGTAAACACTCCGGCGCGCTCAAACCGCACGTTCGCCATAAATTCGTAAAGTTCGGCGAAATCTTCAGCGGACTCCCCGGGAAAACCGACCAGCACGGTGGTGCGAACGCAGGAATCCGGCAGCACCGCGCGGAACGCATCAATCGCCTCCTGCATCCGCGCCGCCGTTGTGCGGCGATTCATCAGCTTCAGCATGCGGTTGCTGGCGTGCTCGATCGGAAAGTCCAAGTACGCGGCCAGCTTCGGCACCCGCGCCAGTTCGTCCAACAATGCCGGCGGGGTTGACGGTGGATGAGCATAGAGGATCCGAATCCACTCGATTCCGTCAAGGTCGGAAATCCGCTTGCACAGCTCTACGAGGCGCCGTTCACGGTGGAGATCCACGCCATAGCTCGTGGTCTCCTGACCGATCAGCATGATCTCCCGGATTCCCGTCTGCGCCAACAGCGATGCCTCGCGCAACAGCGCCTCCATCGGTTCGCTGTGATAAAGGCCGCGCATCTGCGGAATCGCGCAGAACGCGCAGGCGTGCGAGCAGCCGTCGGCGATTCTAAGGTATGCCGAACCCGGACCCGCGTGCCCCGTGAACAAGGTTGGCGAGTCCCGGTCGATGGCCGTCGGACTGACACCGAGTCTGCACAGCATGGCGGACCAGTCACCGATACCGAAGACGCCGTCTAATTCGGGAATATTCGCCGCCACCTCGTCGCCGTCACGTTGTGTCAAGCAACCCATCGCGAACAGCTCGCGTCCGGGCTTGGCCTGCTTCCACCGCGCGGCTTCGAGCATAGTCTCGATGGACTCGATCTTTGCGTCGTCCAGAAATCCGCAGGTGTTCACGATCACGACGTCCGCGCGATGCGGCTGCGTGACGTACTCGAACCCCGCGGCGCGCAACAGCCCGGCGAACGTTTCGCTGTCAACCGTATTCTTGGCGCACCCGAGGGTGTGGATCGTCACGCGCTTGGGTCGCAGGCTGTTCGTGCAGTGTCGTTTGTTCACCAGCCGACCTTGACTTCGGCGTCCCCGATCATGTCGCGCACTTGCTTCAAGACATCCAGCGATGTCTTGACCCGATAACGTCTCGATCGAACCACGCGTTCAGTCTCGCCACCCAACAACTTGAAGAAAACGGGCACATTGCCCTGGTGTCGATTGAACAGATCCTCGAGCGCTTCCATCGTGTCATCATTCAGACTCGTGATCGGCAATTTGATCCACATACTCGCGGCGAACTCCGCCCTGGCCTGCTCGATCGTGTAGAAGTCCTGGGCCAGGAACTTCGGGTCTTGATCCTCGCGACAACTCACGCGCGTGCTCACGATCAGCTTGGCCTCTTTGCGCAGCAGCGACGTGTACTTCTCCAGCGTGTCGCCGAAGACCAGCAGCTCCGCGCTCCCCACGAAATCTTCGAGGATCACCGTGGCCATCGCCTTGCCTTTTTTCGTAATCACGCGCTTGATATCCGTGACGACGCCGCCCAGCCGCACGGTATTCCCGTCCTCAAGTTCGGACGTATCACCAAGATTGGCGTTAGCGAGCTGGTCGATTTCGTCCCGCACATCATCGAGCGGATGGCCTGAGACAAAAAAACCCAGCATCTCCTTTTCCAACGAGAGCTTCTGATCGCTGGCGTACGGTGGCACAATCGGCAGGGCGGGCGCCGGAATTGCCGTGCTGGTACCGTCGCCGAAGAGTGACGATTGCCCCAGCGTGCGCTGTTGTTCGCTTTGAGTTGAATAAGCCAGGAATTGATCGACCGCCGCCATGAACTGCGCGCGATGCCCGGGTAAGTCGTCGAGCGCGCCGGCGCAAATCAAACTTTCGAGGCACTTCCGATTGACGACTCGGGTATCGACCCGGCCCGCCAAGTCGTAGAACGATGTGAACGGACCGCCTTCCGCCCGCGCGTGAATGATGGATTCAATCGCGATTCCGCCGACGTTCTTCACCGCTTCCAGGCCGCAGCGAATGTTGCCTTCAGCCACCGTGAAGTATCGCTCGGAGCAGTTTACATCCGGCGGCAGTACGGTGATCCCGAACCTGCGGCACTCGTTGATCAGTCGCGGCATCATCCGGGTTTCACCGTGCCACGAGGTCATTTCCGCGGCCATGAACTCGGCGGGATAGTGCGCCTTCAAATAGGCGGTCTGATAGGCCAGCACCGCGTAACACGTAGCATGCGCCTTGACGAAGCCGTAACCGGCGAACTTCTGCACGACATCGAAGACCTGATTCGCCAGCTTTTCGTTCAACTTGCTGTAGGAAACACAGCCGGCGATGAAATCCTGTTTGATGCGGGCCAGCTCTTTCGGGTCCTTCTTGCCCATACCGCGGCGCAGAATATCCGCGCGCCCGAGGGAGAACCCGGCGAGGTCGCGCGCGACTCGCAGCACCTGCTCTTGATAAACGATAACACCGTAAGTCGATTTGAGAATCGGCTCCAGCTTCGGGTGCAGGTAGCTGATCTTCTCTTCGCCATGCTTGCGCTTGACGAAATCGCCGATCCACCCCATCGGTCCCGGCCGATAGAGCGCCACCATCGCCACGATGTCATCGATACACGTCGGCTTCAGTTGCATCAGCCATTCCCGCATGCCCCGGGATTCAAGCTGAAACACCCCGGTTGTATCCCCCCGGGAGAGGAGGTTATAAGTCTTGGGGTCGTGTTCTTCGATGATCGCGTCCAGATCGAGTTCGACGCCCTGCTGCGCGAGGGTCTCGACGGCGCGGGAGATGACGCTCAACGTCCGCAACCCTAGGAAATCCATCTTGAGCAGCCCGATCTTATCCACGATCGTCATGTCGAACTGCGTCGTCACGCTGCCGTCGGATTGCTTATACAGCGGCACGTAATCGGTCAGCGGTCCCGGCGTAATCACGACACCGGCGGCGTGCGTGGACGCATGGCGGTTGAGACCTTCCAGCACTTCACCGATCCGCCACACCTTGCGATAATCTTCGCGCTCGCCGAGCATCGCTTCGAGCTCCGGCGACTCCTTCAACGCGTCCTTAAGTGTGACCCCCGCCGTCGAATCATCGGACTTCTCCGCGATGCGATCCGGGATCTTCTTCGCGAGCTTGTCCATCTCGGCATAGCTCAGTCCCAGCACGCGCCCGACGTCACGCACCACCGCGCGCGCCTTGAGTCGTCCGAACGTGATAATCTGCGTTACGGCCTCCGAACCGTACTTCGCCTTTACATAGTCGATCACCCGGGCCCGCCCCTCATCCTGGAAATCGATGTCGATATCGGGCATCGAAATACGCTCGGGATTCAGGAATCGCTCAAAGACCAGCTCGAACCGGATCGGATCGATGTTCGTAATGCCGAGCGCGTAACAGACCAAAGACCCCGCCGACGAGCCGCGTCCCGGACCGACCGCGACTCCGATCGATCGTGCGTAGTTGACAAAGTCTTGCGTGATCAGGAAGTACCCCGAGAACCCCATTTGTTCGATCACGCGCAGTTCGAAGTCAAGCCGTTCCGCAAGCGGCGACGTCACCACGGGGTACCGCCGGGCGAGTCCGGCCCGCGAGAGCCGCGCCAGATACTCGTGCTCGTGGTCCTCGCCATCGGGCAACGGAAAGCGCGGCAGATGTCGCTTTGACAGATCGAGTTGCAGGTCGCACTTCTCAGCGATCTCCAGCGTGGTTTTGATCGCCTCCGGACAGTCGCGGAACAACTCGATCATCTCCTGCGGCGATTTCAGGTAGAATTCCTGCGTATCGAATCGCAGTCGGTTCTCGTCGGAGACATTCGCGTTGGTCCCGATGCACAACAATGCGTCATGGGCCTCGGCATACTCGCGTTTGAGGTAGTGCGTATCGTTGGTGGCCACCAACTTCGTACCGAGCTTGCGGGCAAAATCGATCAGCTGCGGATAGATCTCCTCTTCTTCGGGGAGATGGTGGTGCATCAGCTCGACATAGTAATCCGGGCCGAACACATCGCGGTACCACGCGGCGCGTCGCCAGGCCTTCTCCCGATCGCCGTTATTCAGCGCGGCCGGAACTTCGGAGGCCAGGCAGCCCGTCGTCGCGATCAGACCTTCCGCATGCGCCGCCAGCAGCTCGTGATCGATGCGCGGGCGATAGTAGAAGCCCTCGACGTAGCCGTGCGACGACAGCTTGACCAGGTTCCGGTACCCCGCTTCGTTCTTCGCCAGCAACAGCAGGTGATTCGCGGTTTCCCCGCGGCCCGCACCGGTCGTGGTCTTTTCAAAGCGGTTTGCACAGATATAGACTTCACAACCGATGATCGGTTTGACACCGGCCTTGCGGGCCGTATTGTAAAACTCGATGGCGCCGAACAGCGCGCCGTGATCGGTCAGCGCCACGCTGCTCATGCCGAGTTCCTTGGTCCGGTCCACGAGGTCGCGGACTTTGCATGCCCCGTCGAGCAGACTGTATTCCGAGTGGTTATGCAGGTGAACGAATTCGCTCACAGCTCGCCTTCTTCGCGGGTGATCTGTGCTCCGACGCTTCCCAATTTAACTTCGAGCTTTTCGTATCCACGGTCGAGATGATAGACTCGCTTGACCTCCGTCACGCCTTTCGCCGCGAGTCCCGCGAGCACGAGGCAGACCGAGGCCCGGAGATCCGTGGACATCACCGGGGCGCCGGAAAATGCTCCGATGCCGTGCACAATGGCGGTGTTGTCGTTCAGCTCAATCTGTGCGCCCAACCGAGCCAGTTCCGCGACGTGCGTGAAGCGATCCCGGTAGATGGTGTCCGTGATCGAAGACTGACCGTTCGCGAGACAGGCCATGGCCATAAACGGCGCCTGCAAGTCCGTCGGGAATCCCGGGTACGGCTCGGTCGTGACGTCGATGGGAGTCAATTCGCGGCCGCTGCGCTCGACAGTGATCGAATTCGCGTCGGTCTCGATCTTCAGTCCCATTGACCTTGCGGCCGTCAAGGCGCTTTGCGCATGCCGCGGCTCCGTATTGACGAGTTTGACCCGACCGCCGGCCATCCCGACCGCGCAAATGTAGGTTCCCGTTTCGATCCGATCTGGAATCACGGCGGCATCAACCGGGTGCAACTCCGGCACTCCGCGAATCGACAGCTCCGTGGTCCCGATTCCTTCAATGTCCGCGCCCATCCGCGTCAGGAATTTGGCCAGATTCGTGATCTCAGGCTCGATGGCGACATTCTTGAGCACGCTGCGCCCGTCGGCCAGCACCGCAGCCATCAGCGCGTTGCCGGAGGCGCCGACGCTGGAGATCGGGAACTCATAGGTGCCGCCGCGCAGCCGTTCGGCTTCGGCGACGACATAGCCCTGATCGAGCGACACCTTCGCTCCCAGCGCCTCCAATGACTTAATGTGAAGGTCCACGGGGCGCGGTCCCCACGCACATCCGCCGGGCAGCGACACTCGCGCGTACTTGTGGCGGGCGACGAGCGGCCCCAGCACATAGAAGCTTGCCCGCATCGTCTTCACCAGTTCATACGGGGCCTCGGTGTAGCGCGCGCGCGACGTGTCGATGTGCAATTCATGATCCGTCCGGACGATTTCCGCGCCCAGAATGCGGATCAGGTGGGACATCGTCTCGACATCCTTGAGGGCGGGAACATTCGACAACCGGTAGGTACCCGGTGCGAGCAGAACCGCCGCCAGCAGCGGCAGCGTGGCATTTTTTGAACCGGAAATCGGCAACTCGCCTTCGAGCCGATGTCCGCCTTTGATCACTAATTTATCCACGGTATTCAGGCAGCTTGAAGTTTACCATTCGCGCGCAGCAGCTCGCTGGCCGATGCTCGCGCCTGGTCGGTAATGTTCACACCGGCGATGAGCGCCGCGATCGCTTCGACTCGCTCCCGTTGGTCGAGGAATCGCGCGGAGGTTTCGCTGGTCTTGCCGTCCGTTTGCTTGAACACGCACAAATGGCGGTCGGCCCGGGCGGCGATTTGCGGCAAGTGCGTAATGACCAGCACTTGGTGGTGGCGGGACAGCTCGGCCAGCGCCTTGCCCACGGCGTCGGCGGTCTTCCCGGAAATCCCCAAGTCGATCTCGTCATAAACCAGGAGCGGATAGGACATCGCGTCGGCCAGCACGCTCTTGATCGCCAAGGTGACACGCGACGTTTCACCGCCCGATGCAACGTCTGCGATCGGTGCTGGATTCGTTCCGGGGTTCGCCGTAAACAAGAACTGAACGGAGTCAAGGCCGTGTTCGCCGATATCCGCGCCGGACAGCGACCCGGATTTCGACGACAGCATGATGTCGAAGTGCGGGCTGGGAAAGCCCAGCGGCCGCAACTGCTCCACGATCTTCGCGGCCAGAGCCTTCGCGGCCTTGTTCCGCTTCGCTGACAGGTCGCGCGCGGCGGCGATCAGCTCCTGGTCCAGCGCTGTCAATTCCACGGATTTCTGTTCCGCTTCCCGATCCAGCTCCGCGCCGTGTTGCAACAGCAGCTTCAGTTCATCGGCGCGCGCGAGAATCTGGTCCACGCTCACCCCGTGTTTTCTCCGCAGGTCCCAGAGCGTGCCGCGCCGCTCCCGTAGTCGGTTCAGTTCGGCCTCGTCGAGCTGCAGGCTATCGGCATAGATCCGCACCGAATTCGCCACATCCTTGAGTCTCGACGAGATATCGCCGAATTCTTGCAGGAAATTATCGAATTCCCGATCGACTTTCGCGATCGAGCCCGCAACCAACTTGGCCTGTCCGGCCATCGTTACCAGGGAGGGGTCGGCTTCGCTCAAGAGCGATAACAGCCGCTGGCAGTCGGCGGACAATTTTTCGCCGCCTTCCAGCCGCGCCAACCGCGACTCGATCTCGGCTTCCTCGCCGGGCCGCAATCCTAAGCGCTCAATTTCTTCGAGTTGATAGCTGAGCAGCGCACGCTCCTTCTGTTGCGCGGCAATTTCAGCCCTCAGTCGCCCGACCTCTCGCGCCAGCGCCTGCCGTCGCTGGAAAAGCTCCCGTACCCGGATTGCGCGTTCACGGCTCCCGGCAAACGCATCGACATAATCCAATTGGCACAGCGGATCGAACAGACTGTTCTGTTCGCGTTGACCATGGAAATCCACCAACCGGCCGCGTACTTTGGCGAGCAGATCAGAATTCACCGGCCGGTCGTTCAGAAAAGTCCGCGTGCGTCCCTGCCGCGAGAACTCGCGGCGTACAATCAGCTCATCGGCCGGGTCGTCGTCATCCACGAATTCTTGCAATTCCGTGAGCGGCGAGATCGCAAACCAGCCCTCGACCACGGCTCGCTCGCGTTCACCGCCCAGACTGTCCCGCGGGAACTTTTCCCCGAGCAGCGCGTCGATGGCGCCGACAATCATGCTCTTTCCGGCACCGGTCTCACCGGTGAGCACGGTCAACCCGGCCTCAAAGTCGAGCCGCAGCTCGCTGACCAGCAGGTAATTGCGAATGTACAGCGAGCGCAGCATAATGCGTCACCGCCCCAGCACCGCGATCTTCCCCGTCGCGGCGGAACCGTCCTCGGTCGCGGCCACCAACAAATAGACTCCGCCGGCCACCAGGTCGCCGTCGTTATTGGTGCCGTCCCAGCCAACTTGCGGGTCCACCATTTGCTCCCAACTCAGCTTACGCACCAGCCGGCCGGAAATGGTATAGATGCGGAACTCATCGAATCGCGCGCCGAGCTTTTGGTGATCGACGAACATCCGCTGTGAGCCATCGGCGCGGAACGGATTTGGATAGGGCCAGATTTCATCCAGTTCGCCGCCGCGTGAGACGTAGGGAGTCCGCAGCCGGGATAGTCCGTCTGATGTACCGATCCAGACGTCACCATTCGCCGGATTCGAGGCGATCGACGTCACGTTTTTGGCGGCGAGATCAGACGGATTGTCGGCCTCCGCCGAAGTCTGAAACACGTGAACCCAGCGAAAACTTCGATCCAGCACGGCGACACCCTCGTCCGTGGCAAACCACTTGTTGTCCTGTGCATCAACGTGAATGTCATTCACTCGGGTGCCGACCGGCAAGTCCGCCACACAAATGAAGAACAGCTGGCTGAGATCGGCGGGGATTCCGCCTTGGGTGTAGTAGGCGCCTTGCGGAGTCGCGGCCCACAGATAGCCTTGGTGATCGATCTCGTAATCAACCGCTTGTTTGTTGATGTCATCGTAACAGGTGTAGGCCGCGTCTTCGTAGTTCGCCGGATGATAAACAAACCGCTCGTCGTCCGTGCTGTCAGCCGGCGTGTCCGCGTAATTCAGCACGAAACTCAGGGTGCCGTCGCCCGAAGGACTCACCCAGATCCGGTCGAATGGATCGGCAATCAGCGTTTCGACTTCGCGATCGTTGTTTGTGCTGCCGAGCGAGAAGTAGTTCCACGGCACAGCGTGGTTGCCGCTCGCGATCCACTCGGCGGACACGCGGATCACCGGCAAGTAATTGGCCGAAAGTCGATCGGAAATGTAGAGGTCGCCGCGTGCGCTGACCGAAACTTGTGTCACGACAAATCGCGGATCGGCGGGGATCCCGGCAAACCGCGGCCCGTCCTCGCTGAAGCCCGCTGTATCTGCATGGTTGTAATAGTGAATTTCATCACCGCGCAGCCACGCCACGCCGGATCCGAAACTGGAGATCCAGACTCCACCGGATTGGTCGAACGCGAAACCTTGAATATCGTTCAACCCCCGGCCCGGATCCCATTCGAGCCGGGTCCGCGCCTCCCACGATTCCCCGGCGAGCATGTACACGCCGTTCAGCGCGAGATCGGCACTAATCAAGTTCTTGCCGCCAGCCCAGACAGCGCCGCTCGGAGAGACGCCGACCGCGGTAATGAGATTGCCGCCAATGCCCGGTGCCCGCAGCGGTCCGACCCATTGGTTATCGATCAAATAGAGCAGGCCTCCGCGGGCGGAGTAATTATCGGGTTGACCGATTACAAACCGCTCCACATCGCCATCAGTAAAGCTCGCGATTCGACTGATGGCGGGCAGCCCCTGGCCCAGTGCAGTCCATTGCTCGGGCTGTCCGCTAACCTGTGCAAAGGCCGCGTTATTGCTCGCGGCCAGCAGGACTCCCTGCGATTCGGCAAACGTCTTGATGCCGGCCAGCATCGCTTCATTCCCTACGGTTTCGCCGACGAAGCTAAACACATAGTTCGTCGATGCGATCCAGAGCGCGCTGTCGCCCGCGAATACCGTCGTCAACGAATTCTGGGGCAGGCCGCCGTTCGCGCTGGTATAGTTTGTCCAGGCCGAAGGAGCGCTAAGCGACTCGGTGGCCAGACTCGCCCGCGCCAGTCCCTGCGCAGTTGCCGCAAAGAGGTACCCGTCGCGGACGGCCAGGGCCGAGACTCGCGTTTCACCGGGAAAGCTGCCGAGCACGCGGATGGACTCCAGCACCCTGTAGTTGTCCGAGATCGATCGATAAGAGAACCGAAAGATGCCGTTGTTTGCCGCCACAAATACGTTCTCTCCCGAACCGAGGATGGCGTTGATCTCAAACACCTCGTCTTGCAGGTCGTAATTCAGACGAATGTCTCCGCTTTCGGGTTCCAGTCGCGTGATCCGTCCATCCTGCGCTCCCACCCAGATCCAACCTTGTGCGTCGCGCCCGACGGCATTGCACTGGTTCATCGCCAGTCCGCGCGTGTTGTTGTAAACGTCGAAGGATCCACTCGCAGGATCATAGTCGAAAAGTCCGCCCGTGGTCGCCGCCCAGAGATGATCCTCCACAACCAGCAGATCGATGACACTCGATGTGGATGTGTACGTGGTCCACTGAAACGGCTGTGCCGTGACGGCCGTGCAGCCGATAATCGTCAGCAGGAGTCCGACTGTTCGCATGAGCCACCGCCCTTGTGATGTTAAGGTTGGAACAAACACGGTCACAAGGGTTTAGTTTGGTTCTCCCGCAAAGTGAATAGCAATTCGACCATCTCGACGGCCGCCCGGGCGGCTTCAGTTCCTTTGTTACCGGCTCTACCGCCGGCACGAGCAAACGCTTGCTCGGTGGTATCGGTAGTGAGTACGCCAAACGTAACCGGCTTCATCGCGTCGAGGGAAACGCGCAGAATACCGGTTGCCGCCGCGTCACTCACGAATTCAAAATGCGGTGTTTCACCGCGGATCACGGCTCCTATACAAATGACGGCCAAGACATCCTCTCGCCTCGCCAATGCTTGCGCCGCGAGCGGAAGCTCGAAGCATCCCGGCACCCACACGACTTGCACTCGCTCGTCGCTCATCCCGTGCTGCCGCAACGTCTCCAGCGCCCCCCGCAGCAGCGCGTGGGTCACGGTCTCATTGAATCGCGCGCAAACAACGGCGATAACTCCCTCCGTCGGCACCGCGTCGCCACCGGTTTCAGGCACGGTCTAAGCCCCCACCGTCGGTGCCCGAGCGAAATCGCCCAGCAAGCTTTCGGCGAACTTGTCGGCGCTGAATTCGGCGAGATCTTCGAGCGACTCACCGAAACCCACGTAGCGGATCGGAATACTCATCTGCCGCGAAATTGCGAGAATTACTCCACCTTTCGCCGTTCCATCGATTTTCGTTAGAACAAGCCCCGTAATGCCTGCTGCTTTCGCGAATTCCATCGCCTGATTCAGCCCGTTTTGACCGGTAGTTGCGTCCAGCACAAGCAGCACTTCGTGCGGCGCGGACGGCATCCGCTTCTTAAGCACGCGCGAAATCTTCTCGAGTTCCTTCATCAGGTTGCTCTTATTGTGCAAGCGTCCGGCGGTATCAATCAGCAGGACATCAACCTGTTTGCTCAACGCCGCCTCCAGTGCGTCATAGGCGACGGCCGCCGAATCCGCATTGGGCGCGCCGGCGATCACCTTGGCACCCGACCGCTCCCCCCAGACTTGCAGCTGGTCAATCGCCGCGGCCCGGAACGTATCGGCGGCGCACAGCATGACTTGCTTGCCCAGATTCTTGTAGTAGAGAACCAGTTTTCCAACCGAGGTTGTCTTACCGGTGCCGTTCACGCCGATGACCATTATCACTCGCGGGGACTCGCTGGCTTCCGCGGGAGCTTCGGCATGCTTGAGCAAGTCCACGATTGCTTGTCGCATCAGGACGTCGGCGGCGACTTTTCCACCTTCCCGTCGATTGGCCTCTTTGAGTGCGCCGATCAAGTACTCGCTCGTGTCAATTCCGACATCCGAGGAGAGCAGGATCTCTTCCAGTTCATCCAACAGCTCTTGATCGACCTTGCGTCCGGGCGTGAAAACTGCCGCGATCTTGTCACCGAGGACCTCGCGGGTTTTCTGGAACGCCTGCTTTATTTTGTCGAAGAGACCCATACGGCCGGGATCAGGAGCGTGGTCGGTGGAGGAGGGGGAGGAGTGTCAGTTATCGAGGGTCGGTGGCGAAGCACCCCATTGCAGCTTGGCGCGCAGCACATGGTAGAAATCACGTCCGCGGATTCCGGCGATCGTCGTCGAGAATGACGCGCGGCGAACGCGTACGGTCTGCCCGCTGGTCAGCGGTTTGACCGGTTCGCCGTCGGCCGTGAGCACGGCATCACCGCACACCGTGATGAAAACGGAGCGATCCGCGGCGACGATCACGGGGCGCATCGTCAGTGTGTGCGGACTAATCGGAGTGACCAGGATCACGTCCAACGTCGGTTCGACGATAGGTCCGCCGGCCGACATCGAATAGGCCGTCGATCCCGTCGGCGTCGCCACGATCAGTCCGTCGCTGCGATAGGTGGTCACCGGACTGTCGTCGATCGTGACCTGCAGCTGCAACGTCTGCCATGGCTTGACATTCGCGACCACAAAATCGTTCAGCGCCAGCAGGTCAGGATCGCGCTCCCCATCGACCCAGCCTTCGAGCATCAATCGCTCCTGAAAGGTCAGATTGCCGCTCAGAATCGCATCGAGCGAATTGAACAATTCGCGCGCATTGAGGTCGGTCAGATATCCCAGTCCGGGCCCCAGATTCACGCCGAGAATCGGCACGTGCCGCTGACCGATCGCCCGCGCGGTGCGCAACAGGGTGCCGTCCCCGCCAAAACTGATGACCAGACCCGCAACATTCGGAATGCGCTCGGCAGCCAGAGTTTCGCGTTCGCTCACGTCGATTCCGTCCGCGGCGGCGCGATCAAGCACGAATTCCGCTCGTCGTTTGCGCAGCTCCGCGATCAGACCCGGTATCAGCTCTCGGAACATGGGCTTGGCGAAATTGCCCATCAGTCCGAGGATCGCGCTCACGCGCGGATCTCCATCTCAGCTCTTCGGTTTGTCATTTCCGAGCGCTTCGTCCGCGTCGGCCGCGAGTTGTTTGAGCGACTGTTCGGCCGTCGCAAGTTTGTCCTGACAATATTTGATCAGCCGCTGCCCCAGTTCAAACGCGACCAACGACTGCTCCAATGGAACATCCCCCTGCTCCAGTTCGCGCACAAGCTGTTGCAGCTGCTCTAACGCGGCCTCGAACGACTGGGTGTCGGCGCTCGTGGATTCGGAGTTGGGTGGTATGGCAGCCATGCGCGGGAGGAGTTGAGGATAGCCGTCGTATTGATGGCGGGAACGGGATGTGGTCAAGCTGCCGACTCGACACTGACCTTCGCGACACCCTGCGCGAATGTCACGGCCAGCCGATCGCCATGGCGAAGCAAGCGCGCGTCGCGCGCGATGGCGCCACTCTCGTCGCGAACAATCGCGTAGCCTCGGTCGAGCACCGATTGCGGTCGATAAGACTGCAACAGCTCGGTCAAGCGATTCAGCTCGCCCGATTTCAGGCGCAAGCCGTGATCGTACGCGGCCTGCAGTCGCAGGTCGAGGTCGTCGATCCGTTGTCCGGCCAGTATCACGAGATTCATCGGTCGCCGGAGAGCCCAGTGCTGGGCCATGGCTTCCAGTTGCGTGCGCAAATGGCGCTGTTGGTCGCCGAGTGCCCGCGCGAGTCGTTGGCCGAGCGCGTGGACATCACCCGCGACCTGCTCGCGGTCGGGCAAGATCAATTCCATCGCCGCGGACGGCGTCGGAGCGCGCAGATCTGCCACAAAGTCGGCGATCGTGAAGTCCACTTCGTGACCAATCGCCGAAACCACGGGGATCATGGACTCGAAAATTGCCCGCGCGACCGCCTCTTCATTAAACGCCCATAGGTCTTCCAGCGAACCGCCGCCGCGCGCCACGATCAACAAGTCAACCCGCGTCGTTCGATTGAACTCGGCGATGGCTTGCGCGATCTGCCCGGCCGCTCCTTCGCCCTGGACCCGCACGGGCCGCAGCACAAGTTGCGCGGCCGGCCATCGCCTCGCGGCCACGGTCTGCATATCGTGAATCACCGCGCCGGTTGGTGACGTCACGATGCCGACCAGGTCAGGAAACCTCGGCAACGGGCGTTTGCGCGCGCTGTCAAACAACCCCTCCGCTTGCAGTCTGGCTTTGAGCAGTTCAAACGCGCGCTGGAGTTCACCTTCGCCCGCCTGCTGCAACAAACTGACGATCAGTTGGTAACTGCCGCGCGGTTCATACAAATCCAGATTGCCGAACGCCCGAACCTTCATGCCATCCCGTGGCTCGAACTGGACGCGCTGCAAACTGCCCTTCCACATCGCGCAACTCAGTTGCGCGGTCGCGTCCTTCAGCGTGAAATACGCGTGGCCCGAGCTGTGCCGCTTGAATCCCGAAACCTCGCCTTCAATCCAGACCGCACCGAATGAATTCGCGAACAGCTTCTTGATCTCGCGCGTGATCTGGCCAACGGAATAAACGGCTTCACGTTCCACGCGGGCCTTGCTGGCTTCTGACACGAGGGAGTACTCCGAATTGGCTCAAACCACCCGCCGCTCGGCCCGATTACAAAAACGGAAGGGCCTCATTTAGACAAGGCCCACTCCAATCCCAACAACGGTGCGCGACACCAGCGGTCACGCACCACGGCAGCCGCAAAGATTTAACGAATCTTCTTCTTGTGCCGGTTCTTGCGCAGGCGCTTCTTGCGCTTGTGGGTCGCCATCTTGTGTCGCTTGCGCTTTCTTCCGCAGGGCAAAAGCGTGTCTCCTTTTCGCGTTCAGCCCGGGATCCCGGGCGATGAGTGAATGTATCTTCAGTGAATGAAATTCAGCGCAACGGGATCGGACGAATCCCGAGCTTGCCGGACGCTTCCGCCCTTAAGCACTCCCGTCGGGAACCTTGAGTTCCGCGAGCCGGGACTTAAACTCGCCGGCCGGCGAGAACACCACGGTGGATCGCGTCGGCAGGTCAATGATTCGCGAGCCATCGGGAATTCGCAAGTGACGAGCCTTGCGAACCGTGGGCTTCCAAGTTCCAAACCGGCGCAGCTCGACCTTATCGCCCTGCGCGACAGCATCCATCACCAACGCCAGGAATCCGTCCACCACCGCGGCAACTTCCGGCCGCGAGATTCCGATACCGGACGCCAGTTGTTCCACAATGTCTTGCTTGGTCATGGGGTGAGTTCTCCTCAATCCGACTTATCGGCGCCCTTGCGGGCGCGAACTCCCGGGCGACCAACGGAAGCCGGGACGAATTCGACTTGCTAAACTCATCGGCCAGGAACAGCAGGTCGTAGGACGACCCGACCGCGCGCGATGCAGTGCGACGCTCCATCGTTCCCGGCTGTGCTCCGCCAAAGCAAAGAACTAATGCTGACGAGATGGAAGACCGCCATCCGGGAACCGGATGGCAAAGGCCCGCGGCGGCACGTGGCTGGACGCGCACGACGGCTTCTGCTGTTACTGACTAACGACCAATTCCTGTCCGACGAGGATCCGCCCGCGCTTGCTCAAGTGGTTCCAGCGCAGGATGTCCGAGGGATCCGCGCCGTAGCGCTGTGCAATGGACCAAACGGTCTCGCCGGCCCGAACACGATGCCGGGTTGCCGCGGCCGCACCTTGCGTCTTCTTCGCGGCCACGGCCTTCACGGAGTCGGATTTTGGGGTTTTTGAGACCTCGGCAACCGTGGATTGACTGCCATCGACTCGGATCCGCAGCTTCTGTCCGGGTTCGAGTTTGTTTGGATTTTTGATGCCGTTCTGCCGACAAATCTCGCTCACGGACACCCCCACCTGCTGCGCGATTCGACCGAGGGTTTCGCCGCGGTGCACCGTGTACACGATTTCGCTGCTTTCCTTGGCCGGCGACGTCTCCGAAGTCGCCTCTCCGGTGCGCGGCGCGGCGGGCGGCTGCGCCTCGACAATCTGCGGTGCGGGGGTCGGGATGGTCAGTACCATGCCGGATTTCAACTTCCCCGACCGTGCCTTCTTGTTCTCCGGCTGCGCCTTGATCTGCGCCTGGGTCACGCCGTAACGCGCGGCAATGGACTTCAAGGTCTCGCCGCGCCGGACCGTATGAATCGTCGTGGGGTTGTAGTCCGACTTCGGCGCCGACGCCAACCGCACTTCGAAGTCGTCGCGCGGGGATTTGGGCAACCGCACCATTGAGGTCTGGCCACCCGGAGTCACCGACCGGCGGAACTCCGGATTCAGGTCCCGCACTTCCAGCGCGTCGCAACCGGCTGCATACGCAATCTGATCGAGTTGGTAGCAGTCCTTGACAAAGATCCGATCACATTCGAACGGAATCTCCTCCGGCATTTCGCCGAAGCCGTACTGCCGTGGATTCTCGCAAATCGCCTTCGTTGCCAGATATGCCGGCACGTAACTTCGCGTCTGCTTGGGGAGCCGGTTCAGCCGCCAATAACTCGTCGTATGGCTGCGAGCGATTTCCCGGCGGACCCGCTGTTCACCGCAATTGTAGGCGGCGAATGCGAGATACCAGTCTCCGAACTCTTCGTAGAGCTTCCGCAGATAGCGACAGGCGGCGCGCGTTGCGGACTCCACGTGCAGTCGTTCATCGAACGTCTGATTCACCTGCAATCCGAAAATGCGGCCGGTACCCGGGATGAACTGCCAGACTCCCGCCGCGTGCGCATAGGAGTAGGCGCGCGGATTCAGCCCGGACTCGATCATCGCGAGGAACATCAAGTCGTCGGGCATGCCTTCTTCGCGCAAAATCGGGCGCATCCGCGGGAACATCAGGGCTGAGCGCTCCATCCAGCGCTCCATCACCTTCCGGCCCTTGTTCATAAAGAACGTAAGCTGACCCGAGACTTGGCCGTTCAGAGTCAGCGGCACTTCCGGCAGCGGATTCGGGTGAGCGACGATCGCCTGCGGCGCCACACTGTCGCGATCCTTCTCGGATTTCGAGGGGAGGCTGACATCGTCAGCTTCCTCGTCCGGGACCGCCTCCAGCACCACGGCTGTTCCGGCGGTTGGCGGCAGCGTCTCGATCGACGCCATGAACTTGTTGTAACTCGCGAGGACCGTGCGCTGGAACTCAAGTACGCGTTGGGCGGGCACCTCGATCGCGCCGACATCCAGACTGCCGAGCAATTCTAATGTTGCTTCATAGAATTCAGCGGCGGCATCGGCGTCTTTTCGCTTCTCTTCGTGCAGCGCCTGCTGATAGGCTTCCCGTGCCAGACTCCACTTGTCGCGGTTGGACAAGTCCGAAAGATCGAGTTGGCTGAATTTCTGTCGTTGGGTTACCGAGGCAGACGTCCCGCCGGAGGACGCGTTGAGCGATGCGCAACCACCGGTGTATAGCGCAAACGCTAATGCAAGGACTGCCAAGGAGAAGAGCTGTTTGGTCATGGGCTCCAACAGATTGGTCGTGCCTGACAGGGGCTCCGCAACGCGCCCTAACATCACGTATTTCAAAAGCTTACACGAATGGAATCGACCTCGTAAGGCCGCCTTTGACGGTATAGGTCGGAATGTACTGATTTTTTTAGGGAGAAACAACTGATTTCTCCTCACAGAATCATCATCTTGTCGCGCCTTTTGGGGGGCGATGGGGTTAATAACGTGCAAGATAGGTGTTCAGGCTTGCGGCGCGGTGACCCATTTTGCAGCAATCAAGTTGAAACATTGTTGAATTTAATCGATAGCCGACCATCACCAGATTTCTCCCCGCGGCCGAATTGCTTGCGGAACTAACGCAAAATGGCTATATTTTGTGCTTGCCTCAATTGGCCTCCCACTATGTGTTCTGAGCTTGCCGAAGCTGACCTCTCACGGAATTATCAACTGGTTCTGGACAAGATCCGCAGCGCCTGTCGTTCGGCCGGGCGTCAGACCGATTCCGTAACCCTGGTCGCGGCGACCAAGAACTTCCCCGGGGACGTAGCGCGCAAAGCCTATGCCCTTGGCATCCGTCATTTCGGCGAGAACCGGGTTCAGGAAGCCGTTGAAAAATATGAGGATAGCAAGTCCTTTGGCGGCGACTTCTGCCCGGTTCTGCATCTAATTGGCCACTTACAGAGCAATAAGGTGCGCCGGGCTGCAAAACTATTCCAGGCCGTTGACACCGTGGACAGCGTGGAGCTTGGCCAGAAGCTGAATCAGGAAGTTTCCAGGCTGCGGGTGTTAGTCGAGGTGAATACTTCGGGCGAACCCCAGAAGTACGGGGTCAGACCCGACAAGACTCTTGCGCTCGCGAACGACCTGCTGAACGACTGCCCGAATCTCGAGCTTGCCGGTCTCATGGCTGTTGGCCCGCAGACGGACGATCAGGGCCGGATTCGGGCAAGCTTTCGGCAACTTCGCACGCTCTGGGAAGATGTTGCCCGCGAGCTGAAGCCTCCGGACTGGACGACTCTCTCGATGGGCATGTCTGGCGATTTCGAGTTGGCGATCGCGGAGGGCGCGACGGAGGTTCGCCTCGGTTCGATTCTCTTCGGCCCTCGCCCCGCACCTCAGGTCTGATTCCCGCTCCGGGATCGGATTTCCGCGTCTCAGCTTTTCAGCCTCTTAGCGTTTTCTTCATATGCCCCTCTCACCTCTCGATGTTGCCAAACACGAATTCACGCGGGTCATGCGCGGTTATGATCCGGCCGAAGTTCGCGCCTTCTTGGAGCGGATCGCCGACGAGCTGAGCGAGTTACAAACGCAGACAGCCTCGCTGGGCGAGCGGCTGCGGATGACCGAGACCAAGCTCGAAGCCTACCTCGACTTGGAAAAGAGCCTGCGCGATTCCATGGTCGCGGCGCAGGACAACGCTAAGATTGCTCGCGAACAGATTGCCCAGGAGCGCGAGCAGTCCATGCGCGAAGCTCAGCTCTCCGCCGATGAGTTGAAACTAAAGGCTCAACGCGACGTGGTAGCGATTCAGGAAGAATTGCGCAGCCTGAAGATCCACCGTGACGCGTACATTAAGCGGCTGCGCTTCCTGCTCAAATCGCACATGGAATTGCTCGATCTACTGGAAGACGAGTCACCCGACAAGATTCCCGATTCCCAGCCGTTCGTGCTGTCGCGGTCCGGTACCGAAAACTCTTGATCTGCCTGCCGAGCGGGGACTTGCGATACGCCGAGCGGGGTGCCCTCAGCCCGCCGGAATCGCCATCCGCCGCCGAGCGGGGACTGTTTCCCCGCCGGAATCAAGCCCGGCACGCAGACCACGACTGAACAATTATCTATTGCCGTCCTGAGCAGGCGAGTCACATCTCAATGAGCGATCTGAAGCAACACATCGACGAGACCGTTGCCGCGCTGCGGCCGAAGCTGAAGGTAACCCCGCACGTCGGCATCATTCTGGGAACGGGTCTCGGTGGCCTGGCCCGGGAGATCAAGAGCGATCTGGTGATTCCGTACGAGCAGGTGCCGAACTTCGTGTTCTCGACCGTCGAGGGTCACGCGGGCAAACTGCATTTCGGCGAACTTGGCGGCAAAGCGGTGGTCGCGATGCAGGGCCGCTTTCATTATTATGAAGGCTACACGATGCAGCAGATCACCTATCCCGTGCGCGTGATGAAGGCGCTGGGCGTGAAGGTGATGCTGGTCTCGAATGCCTGCGGCTGTGTCAATCCGCTCTACAAAGCCGGCGATCTGATGATCATGGACGATCACATCAATCTGCTTGGCGACAATCCGCTGATCGGCCCGAATCATGATGATCTCGGCCCGCGCTTTCCCGACATGAGCGAGCCCTATTCGCGCCGCCTGATCGAGATGGCGGAGCAGATTGCGATGGAATTGCAGCTCAAGGTTCATCGCGGCACGTACGTCGCGGTCCCCGGTCCGAATCTCGAAACGCGCGCGGAATATCGCTTCATGCGCACGATCGGTGCGGACGTGGTGGGGATGTCCACGGTTCCGGAGATCATCGTCGCCAATCACGCCGGCCTCGAGTGCTTCGGCATGTCCATCGTCACCGACGAGGGCTTCGCCGATTGCCTCAAGCCCGCCTCGATTCCGCACATCCTCGAGAACGCGGCCAAAGCCGAACCGAAGATGACGCAGATCATGAAGCGGTTGATTGAAAGACTGTAGTGAGGTTTGTGTCCATTGGATTCAGCGGCAATTGAGCGCGACTTAGCACCGTTCTTGGGCAGACTCGAACGCGAGTACAACCCGCAACTTGTGCTGCTCTTCGGCAGCCGCGCGCGCGGTGACGCACGCGCCGAAAGCGACTACGATCTCATCATCATCTCGGAGCGCTTCGCGGGCATGCGGTGGCGGGATCGTGTCGCCCACCTCATCAAGCTGTGGGATCGGAACGACCTCGTGGACCTTGTGGCGTACACGCCTGAGGAATTTGGAGCGAAGCAGCGGGACTTCCTGACCATTCGCACGGCCGTGGAGGATAGTGTTCGTCTGCTCCCGCGAGTTGTCCATTGAGATCATCCGAACCGAAGGTGACGCAGAATAAGGAAGCGGCTGATTGAAAGATTGTAGTCGATAGATTGTAGTTGGCGGTCTCCGGTCTGAAATAGGAGGGCGCATGTATTCATCTGTTCTGGTCCAGCCCTGTTTTCGACTGTTCTTTTCCATGGCTCTCATGCTGGTGTACTGCACCACCGTGTTTGGTCTCGAACTCGCGCTCGAGGCCGAAGTCCAGCTTCCTGGTGACGGACCGTGGGACTTGCAGCACTGGATGTCGGATTCGACGTATGGGTGGGCGCAGCGCCAACTTGACACTGGCGACACCATCGTCTACCGACTCACACTTGATGCTCCGTTGGCTTACATGCAGATACCATCTGAATTGTACATCGGAGGTGGGGAAATGTACTTACAGGCGGCATTTGATATCGCGCTCGGACGCAGTCCGTCGTCACCGTTCCAACCTCTCGTCTACTGCACGGCCAAGTACGACGATCCATACTCCGATCCTGCGGCCCATTTCGTCTTGGCAATTAGTACCATCGACGGATCGGTTGTCGGCAGTCCAATTCCGTTTTTCTATGAGACCAACCAGTGTTCAAACGGGGAATATTGGATTGTCAATGTCACTGGGCTGTTCACATGGCCTCCGCCTCCCCTGAGCGCTCGGAATGCAATTCCAGTGTATTCAACGCGGCGTTACTGCGACGGAATGGGTCACGATATCGAAAGTGAGAGCGGATTCGGGATTTCGATCTTTGCGGACTTTGCTCAAACGACGTTCGCCAAGTCGTCTCGAAGCGACTATCACGTCGATTGTGCACCGGCAGGCGAGGCCTGTGATCAATGGGGTTCGAGTGCGCACCTACAGCGTATCGTTCTAGACGGCGCGAGTCCCAACTCCGTAACGCTTTGCGCCGACTTCGTGGATTGCCCGTTAGGCTGTGATTACTCTTCGCCCTGCCCACCCACGCCGGCGCTCTGTGCACAGGTCGACTCCTCCGGGTCCATGCGTGTTCTCCTCTCAGGTGGAGTCTGCACCGACGGTGACATGAATGATACAATATGGGCGAATCCTCTCTTGTCCGGATGGATATTGTCCGGGACCATACTCGGCAGCTCCGACGAGCGCTTTCTTCGATGGACTGGCCAGGGCCAAGGCGGGTACTTTTCAGTGTTTGATGCGTCTAACGGTGATTCGCTCGACATCACGAGTAGCATATTGGGCAATTCTTCTGCCTATGCGATCAAGCAATCGAACCGTCCCGCAGATATCGTAACATACTCCCCGTCAACGCGCATCGCGCGGGTTTACAAACAAGTTCGAGAGGTCGGCGGGTTGGTGATTCAAGCATTCGGCGAACTCCGTGAACTCCGGTTGTCGTGGGAACCGGTGCCGACTGCATACCGCTACTCAATCTTCTCGTCACCATCTGAGAACGGCCCTTGGAGTTGGATCGCGACCATCGACGTGGACGAGCCCGAGTTCTGGCAGATCATCAATCCGACCGCGCCGCGTCAGTTCTACACGGTCACCGCAAAATACTAACAATGACGCCCGCCGAACCCCGCATCCCCGTTGACCGCGCTCAGATCGAGGCCTTCTGCCAGAAGTGGAAGATCATCGAGCTGTCGTTCTTTGGCTCGGTACTGCGCGACGACTTCGGCCCCGACAGCGACGTGGACGTGCTGGTGACGTTCGCGCCGAAGGACGGTTGGTCTGTGTTTGACATCATGCATGCTGAACAAGAACTGTCGGAGATCATCGGCCGTAGGATTGATCTGGTCGAGCGGAGTGCGGTAGAGCAAAGCAGAAATCCAATTCGCCGACGCCATATACTTGCCAACTCGCAGCGGTTTTATGTGGCAGGATGAGGCGTCCGTTAGAGACATGCGTGACGCCTGCCGGGCGCTGGTTCGAATTTCGCGTAAGGCAGACTACACGACCTTTCTTGCTGATGAAGATATCCAACGAATGTCAGAACGGTATTTCGAGATTCTCGGTGAGGCGGCCAGTCGGTTGTCTGAGGAGTTCCGTGATTTTCATTCCGAAGTTCATTGGTCAGCATGGACCGGATTGCGAAACATCGTGGCTCATCAATACCACAAAGTAGATTATGCTCGACTCTGGGAACTGATGACCGCCGCTGTCCCTGAGTTGCTTGACTATTTGGCTCCCTTAGTACCCCCTGAAGATTGACTTTGATTCCGTGCTATCCCCCGTTCCCAATAAATTAGATTTGCCGGCGTTTGATCGCGAGCTGCTCGAGTTCTGGAAGACCCACGATGTCTTTCAGCAGTCGGTGAACCGGCCCGCGCCCAAAGGCGATTTCGTATTTTATGACGGCCCGCCCGGAACCAACGGGTTGCCGCACATCGGGCACATGATGCAGAGCGCGCTCAAAGATTTGTGGCCGCGCTACAAGACCATGCAGGGCTATCGCGTGCTGCGCAAGGCGGGTTGGGACACGCACGGACTGCCGATTGAGATGACGTCCGACAAGGAACTCGGCTTCACCTCCAAGCGCGATATTCTCGCGTACGGCGAGGCCAAATATGTCGAGTACTGTCGCGGCACCGTGTTTCGCTTCAAGCGCGAGTGGGAGAACGCGATTCGCCGCTGCGGTCGCTTCGTCGATCTCGAACATGCCTACGCGACCTACGAGCCGTACTACATTCAGTCGGACTGGTGGACGCTGAAGCAGGCTTGGGATCTCGAACTCGCCGGCGAGGCTCGTGAACGCGCACTGCGGCTCGGCCAATCGCCGCGCTATCTCTACAAAGACTATCGCGTGATGCCCTACAGTCCGCGCTCGGGCACGACGCTCTCGAATTTCGAAGTTGCGCAGGGCTATCAGGATGTCACCGACCTCACGCTCTTTATCAAGTTCCGGCTGCTCGATCAGCCCAACACCTATCTGACTGCCTGGACGACGACACCGTGGACGCTGCTCTCGAATCTCGCGGTGGCAGTCGGTCCCGAGATTGAGTACATCACCATCGAATTGACGGCGGATTCGTCGGCGGGCAAGCAAGGTGATCGGTTGATTCTCGCACATGCTCGACATCAGACGATCTCTCCGATGCTTGGACAGCATCACATCGTTTCGCATCATGTCGGCCAGGATCTCGCGGGGCTGCGTTATGAGCCGCTGTTTGACTGGCTGAGGCTCGACAATCCGAAAGCGTGTACGGTCGTCGCGGATGAGTATGTCACGACCGAAGACGGCACCGGCCTCGTTCATCTCGCGAACTATGGCGAGGACGACTTCCGCATTTTGCGGAAGCAGGAAATCCCGGTGGTGCTTGCCGTCGATGCCAACGGCCTCGTCGCCGATTTCGCCAAGCCGTTCAGCGGCCGCGAGTTCCGCGAGGAGGGTCTCGACGTTGACATCCTCAAGTACTTGCAGGCGCGCGGTTTGGTGCTCGGCAAAGAGAAGTACACGCACAGCTATCCGTTCGATTACCGGACGAAGACGCCGCTCATGTATTTCCCGCGTCCGGCGTGGTTCTTACGCGCGACGGCGCTAAAGGAAATGATGATCGAAGCCAACCAACATATCGGTTGGCGGCCCGATCATATTAAGGAAGGCCGCTTCGGCAATTGGCTCGAGAATGTCAGCGATTGGAACGTCACGCGCGAGCGCTACTGGGGCAGCCCGCTCCCGGTGTGGCAAACAGAAGATGGTGGCGAGTCGATCTGTGTCAGTAGCCTCGCGGAGCTGCATGAACTCGCCAAGCAAGCTGGTGTCCCACTTTCAAGTGACTTCGATCCGCACAAGCCCGCGATCGACGGGATCGTGCTTCGTACCCCTGCTGGCCGCGAGTTGCGTCGCGAGAATTTCGTGCTTGACAGTTGGTTCAATGCGGGCCTGATGCCGTGGGGACAATTCGGATTACCCGCGAAGCCCGGTTCCGAAACTGAGTTTGAGTCACAGTACCCGGCCGATTTCATCTGCGAAGGCCTCGACCAGACCCGCGGCTGGTTCTACACGCTGTTGGCCTGCTCTTGCCTGGTGGCGAAATCGATGCAGCAAAAGGCGACCACACCTGCGCGCAAGAAATTCTGGAACAATTCGGTCAATTGGTCGTCCTACAAGAACGTGATCTGCACCGAGCTGGTTTTGGACAGCACGGGTCTGAAGATGTCCAAATCGCTCGGCAATGTCGTCGATCCGCTGGCGTTGTTCGAGAAGTTCGGTGCCGATCCGGTTCGCTGGATCTTCTATTCGTCGAATCCCTGGAACTCCAAGCGCTTCGGCGAGGAAGAGATCGGCGATGCCGTTCGCGCGGTGATTCTCCCGCTCTGGAATTCCTATTCGTTCTTCGTAACGTACGCGCAGATCGACGGCTGGGCTCCCGATTCGACGGCAAAGCCCGCCTTGACGCAGCTCGACCACTGGATTCTCAGCGAGTATCATCGCATGCTCGAGCGGGTGTGTTTGCACCTTGATGATTTCGATGTGGCTCCCGCCGCGGGCGCGATCGAGAAGTTTCTCGATCTGCTCACGAACTGGTATATTCGTCGTTCGCGGCGTCGTTTCTGGAAGTCTGAAAGCGACTCCGACAAGTCGGCCGCATACGCAACCCTCTATGAGGTGCTAACGGGACTGACGAGGGTTCTGGCGCCATTCCTGCCTTTCCTGAGCGAGCACATCTATCAGAATCTCGTGCGAGGATTCGACGACACGGCCTCCATCAGCGTTCATCTCTCCGCGTTTCCGGTTGCTGAGACATCCAAACGGAATCGTGAGCTGGAAGATCACATGGGTCGGGTCGGCGAAGCGGTCAGCCTCGCTCGGGCGCTGCGGCAGGAACGTAATCTCAAGGTTCGTCAGCCCTTAAGTAACCTGATCTGGGTCGTTCCGGACAAGGAGAAAGAGGAGGATCTGGCCCCGTTTTTGCACATTATCGCCGACGAATTGAACGTAAAAACGGTGATATTTCGTCACGATGATCGCGACTTGGTTCATCGCTCGGCCGCCGCCAACTTCCGCACGCTCGGCAAGAAAGTCGGCAGTCGGATGAAGGAGGTCGCCGAGTTCATCTCGAAGCTCGGGGATCCGGAGATTCAGGGCCTCGAATCCGGCCAGTCGGTCAGCTATGACAGCCTTGAATTTACGGCTGAGGATATCCAGATTCGCCGCACAGAGCGTGCGGGCATGGCCCTGAAAAGCGACGGCTATATGACGGTCGCGCTCGACACCGAGCTGACGGCGGAGCTGATTGCGGAAGGGCATGCCCGTGAACTTGTGCATCATATTCAGAACTTGCGCAAGCAATCCGGTTTCGAGATTACGGATCGGATTCATGCCGAGCTCCACACGGACTCCGCGGAACTTCGGCAGGCGGTGGTTGCCTTCCGCGACTACATATGCCGCGAAACTTTATCGAGCGAGCTTGAGTTAAAACTTGCTGTGACGGGTACGGAGCTGGATTCGAACGGCCAGAAACTGACGGTCGCCGTTCATCGTGCATCCGCCGCCGCGTCCGTAACCCGTTGAAAGGAATTCGGCAATCGAATGAGCACGAACAAGACGAATCCGGCCAAGCCGCGCGAGTCGAAGTCCAAGGCGACCGAGAAGGCGAAGTGGCCGGCTGGCGAGAAGCCGGCGCTGTACGCGCCGGAATGGAAAGAGTACTTCCGCGAGATCATCATTCAGAAGCGCAAGGAGATTCTGCGCGAGCTGAGCTACCTGCGCGAGACCTCGATGGAGACGACGACCGACCAGTACTCCGGCGACAACTCCACCTACAGCTATCACATGGCTGATCAGGGCACGGATGCGCAGGAGCGCGAGAAGGCGTTCATGTTCGCGAGTCGCGAAGGCAAGATGCTGCGCCTCCTCGAAGGCGCGATCGAGCGCATCGACAACGGAACGTACGGCTACTGCCAGGAAACCGCGGCGCCGATCGAGTTCAAGCGACTTGAAGCGATTCCGCACGCTCGGCTCTGCATCGCGGCGAAAAAGCGCAACGAAGAAGAAAACAGCGGACGCGAATGAGCGGTAAGCCGGCCCTCTGGCCGTGGTTCGGCGGTGCGGCGTTCCTGATCGCTTTTGATCAATGGACGAAATACCTGATCCGCTCGAGTTTTCAGGTCGGCGAGTCGATCTCGCTGATCGGTGAAGATCTGATACGACTTACCTATGTGTTGAACCCCGGCGTGGCCTTCGGTCTGCCGGTTCCCTCCCGTACACTGCTGTTGATCTTCGGGTGGACCGCCGCGGCAGCGCTGGCGGTTTACTTGTCTATCTTGATCCGTCGTCGCGACGCTTTGCGCTGGCCGATCCTGCTCTTCTTCTCCGGCGCGATTGGTAACTCGATCGATCGTACGCTGTACGGTGAGGTCACGGATTTCCTCGACGCCGACTTTCCGGACTTCATCATGGACCGTTGGCCTGTGTTTAACGTCGCGGACTCGTGCGTAACCGTTGGTGTGCTGTTGGTTGCGCTCCTGGTGTTGTTTGATCGAAGACCCGCCCATTCCCCCTCCCCGCATGACCTCGCTCCCGGATCATCCGCCGCAACCGTTTCGTCTGACGACGGCACCCGGTCAGCAACGTCTGCGGATTGACCGCTTCCTGCAGCAGGCGCTACCTGCAATCTCCCGCCACAAAGTCCACGAACTGATCGAATCGGGGTTGGTGCTGATAAACGGCAAACCGCCCAAGAAGTCGCAGCGGATCGGTCCCTCCGAGACGGTGGAAATCTTTTTTCGCGATCAGGCCGTGCACGACATCCTCCCGGAACCGATTCCGCTGGATATTCGCTATGAAGATGACGTGCTGCTCGTGGTGAACAAGCCGCAGGGCATGGTCACTCATCCGGCGCACGGCCATTTTTCCGGCACGCTGGTCAATGCGCTGCTCCATCATTTCGGCCAGGCGCACGCGTCCGGCTCGGTCCGTCCGGGCATCGTGCATCGGCTCGACAAGGGCACGTCAGGCTTGCTCGTGGTAGCCAAGCACGAGCAGGTTCATCGCCGCCTGACGGAGCAGTTTGCCGCCCGCACCGTCAAGCGTGAGTATATGGCTCTGGTGTGGGGCCGTTTCAAGTCGAACGTGGGCGAGATCGACGCTCCATTAGGCCGACACCCCGGTGACCGCAAGCGCTTCGCCGTGGTTCGTCGCGGAGGCAAGGAGGCCGTGACCACTTACAAGGTCGAAGAGACCTATCGCGACATTACCTTATTGACCTTGCGGCTCAGAACGGGGCGGACACATCAGATTCGTGCGCATCTGGAGCATGAAGGTCATCCCCTGTTCGGCGACGGCACTTACGGTGGCAGGCAGAAGCGAATCAACAACATGGCCGGGTCACGGACACACTTCTATGAGCAGTTACTGATGGAAATGCCCGATGTTGCACTTCACGCGCGCTCACTGGGGTTTGTGCATCCGATCACAAAGGAATCTCTGGAATGGTCCCAAGACCCGCCCTCCAATTTCACTAAGATACTGAATTTATTGCGTGAAGATGCTCACAAAAACCTTGACATTGGTGAATAAAAGCCCTATATTTGTGAGTTTTCCGCGAAGTTAAGGCAGATCTTTTGGCGAATTCAAGTCTATGAAATCCATTCGTTCACGAATCATCGTTCTGGTCGTCCTGCTTGGCCTCGGCGGGTATTACCTCTATCCCACCGTCAAGTACGAGAACATGTCCAACCAAGAGTCGGTGCTCCTGACCAAGCTGTCGGAGACGTCGGGGATTCCTCTGGCTCGCTTGGGAACGGACATCTACCGTGACGACGTTGACCTGAAATCCGAGATCGAGAGCGGCAATCTCGATGCGCTGACCAAGGAAGAAGCGGTTAAGCAGCTCGAGTACCTCCGCGGGGACTTCTACACGGATATCAAGTACTATCGTCCGAAAGCCATCAAGCGCGGTCTGGACCTGCAAGGGGGTATGTACCTCGTGCTCGAGGTTGACCTTGTGCAGATGTTAGACAATAGCGCCAAGGGCAAGGACGAGGTTTACGACCGCATGCTTTCCGCGCTGCGCACTCGCGCGCGGGAATCGGATATCGACGTTCTGGAGACCTTGCACGCCCTGGCGGTCCGCGAGAAGGCCTCGCTGAGTCGCTATTGGGGCGAGGCCGGTCAAACCGATGATGCGATCATCACGGATTTGACGACACAAGCGGACGACGCGGTGGATCGATCGCTCGAGATTCTGCGGAATCGTATTGACCAGTTCGGCGTCTCGGAGCCGTCCATCTCCAAGCTGGGCACGCGCCGGATCGCACTCGAGCTTCCCGGCGTGAAAGATCCCGTCCGGGCCCGCGAACTTGTCGGACGCACGGCTCAGCTTGATTTCAAGATCCTCGTGGATGCGGAGCGCGCCCGTGACATTCTAACCAAGCTCGATCAAGGTATTCTCGCGCGGCAGAAGGGTGAGGCTCCCGTGGAGCCGCTTGCCGCCGACAGCGCCGCGGTCAAGGCCGATACGTCGAAGCACGCGCAGACCGATACCTCGAAAATCAGGACGGATAGCGTCAAGCTGGCGGATTCGCTCGCGGCTGCGGCCCTCGATTCGGCGGCCCAGGACACATCGGCCGCGGCCCACCCGTTACTGTCGCTCTTTGTTGGCGGCGCGCAGGACATCTTGGTCGAGGCCTCCAATAAGAGCCGCGTCGTACGTCTGCTCTCGGCCAAGGAATACCAGCGCTTGATTCCCACCGATGTGGCGTTCTATTGGTCGAGCAAGTCGCAGATTCAGGGCACCGAAGGCAACGAGTACTGGATACTCTATCTGGTCAAGAAGCAGGCCGAACTGACCGGGGCCACGATCAGCGATGCCAATTCGTCGATCGGCTCGGGCTACGAGCCGGATCAGGCCGGTAAGCCGATCGTACAAATGGAGTTTAATCGCGAGGGTTCACGGATCTTCTCCCGCGTCACCGGCGCGAACGTCGGCAAGCGGCTGGGCATTGTGCTGGACGACAAGGTTTATATGGCGCCGAATATCCGCGACAAGATCTCCGGCGGCTCGGCGGTCATCACCGGATTGGACGACATGGCTGAAGCTCGCGATATCGCGATTGTGCTGCGCGCCGGCGCTCTGCCCGCGCCGGTCTCGATCGCTGAGGAGCGCACGGTCGGCCCGTCGCTGGGTGAAGAGTCGGTCGGGGCCGGGCAGCTTTGCTTGAGTATCTCGTTCCTCGCCGTCATTCTGTTCATGGTCTGGTATTATCGCGCCTCGGGCCTGATCGCGGATCTCGCGATGATCTTCAACGTCTTCTTGCTGATGGGCGCATTGGCGATGTTCCAGTTCACGCTGACGATGCCGGGAATCGCGGGCATCATCCTGACGATCGGTATGGCCGTGGACGCCAACGTGCTGATCTTCGAGCGCATCCGGGAAGAGTTGCGCGCGGGCAAGACCGTACGCGTGGCGATTGACACCGGCTTTAATCGCGCCTTGCTGACGATTATCGATTCCAATACGACGACGGCCATTGCCGGTGTCGTACTGCTGATTTACGGTACCGGAGCAATCAAGGGCTTCGCCTTGACGCTCACGGTTGGTATTGTCATTAACATGTTCACGGCGATCTTCCTGACGAGGCTCGTGTACGACGCCTTCACTCAGGGTCGCCAACTCAAGACATTGAGCGTCTGATGCCACAGTTTTTCCACAACGCCAATTACAAGTTCGTTGTTCATCGTTATCGTACGGCGACGATTTCCGGAGTGGTGATCCTGGCGGGCATCATCGCGATGATCATCCGCGGGCCGAATTGGTCCGTGGACTTTCGCGGCGGCCTGGACATGACCGTCCGGTTCGCGCAGCCGCTGAGTGAGAGTCAGGTTCGTGACGCCTTCGGCGGCATCGAAATCGGCGAGGTCAAGACCATCGGCCGGCTCGGCCAGCAGTCGGACATCCTGATCCGGACCAAGGTCACCGAAAACAGCGACGCCACGCAAAAGCAGATCAAGGAGCGGTTGGATCGGACCTTTCCGGGCAACCCGGTCGAGATTCGCAACGTGTCGATGGTCGGTCCGCGTGTCGGTCGCGAACTGCGCAACTCGGCGATTCTTTCCGGCATCATTGCGGTTGGCCTGCTCCTGATCTACATCTCCTGGCGGTTCCGCTTCGAGTTCGCGATCGGCGGCATCATTGCGCTCGTCCACAACGTCGGCGTGACGCTGGCCTTCCTCGTCTTTTTCAATTATGAACTCTCGCTGGCGGTGCTGGCCGCGTTTCTGACGCTTATTGGCTACTCGATCAATGACACGATTGTCGTCTTTGACCGCATTCGCGAAAACATGAAGAAGCTGCGGAACATGTCGATGGGCGAGATCATGGACCTTTCGATCAATGAGACGCTGTCGCGTTCGGTCATTACGTCGGTCACGGTGTTTCTGACGACGCTGGTGCTGTACGTCTTCGGCGGCGAGGTGCTGCGCGGCTTCGCGTTCGTCATGTTGGTCGGCGTGATTGCTTCGGCGTATGCTACGGTGTTCGTGTCGGCGCCGGTTGTGGTCGAATGGGCCGAGAAGGCCGTTTTAAAGGGTAAGAAACGCTGACGCTTCATTTCAGGATTGTGCTCTCCTCTGCCCCGCGAGAGCGGGGCAGTTTTATTGAAAGCGGTGCCGCATGGTAACGGTGGTCGTCGGTGCGCAGTGGGGTGATGAAGGCAAGGGCAAGATTGTAGATTATCTCGCCGAGGACGCGGATATCGTCGCCCGCTATCAGGGCGGGGCGAACGCCGGCCACACGGTAGTGCATGCCGGGAAGAAATATGTCTTCCATCTGCTCCCCGCCGGAGTCCTGCGTCCGGCCACGACCTGTGTGATCGGAGCGGGAGTCGTTGTCGATCCGGTCGCCCTGTGCGCAGAGATCGAGCAGATCGAAGCGGCCGGCATCTCACTCAAGGATCGCCTGTTTGTGAGTCATCAGGCTCACCTCATCATGCCGTATCACAAGCAACTCGATCAGGTGATTGAAGCCTCGCCCGAACGCACGAAGATCGGCACGACCGGCCGCGGCATCGGCCCGGCCTACGTGGACAAGGTCGCCCGCGTGGGGATTCGCATCGTGGATTTGCTGGACCGCGAATCGCTGCGCCGCAAGATCATCGACAATGTGCGGGAGAAAAACCTCCTGCTGGCGCGCGTGTACGGCGGTGCCGAACTCGAGGTGGATCGGATTGTCGATGAGTATCTGGCATTTGACGAGAAGATCGATCCCTACGTAAAGGATGTCTCGGTCTATTTGAATGACGCGATCCGCGACGGCAAGCGGCTGATTCTCGAAGGCGCGCAAGGCTCCTTGCTCGACGTAGATATGGGCACGTATCCGTTCGTCACGTCTTCCAATCCGGCGGCCGGCGGCGCCTGTACGGGTCTCGGGATCGGGCCACGCAAGATTGATCGCGTCCTCGGGATCATCAAGGCCTACACGACGCGCGTGGGCGAAGGCCCCTTTCCCACCGAGCTTTCAGAAACCGACAGCCACGTGAATCTCCGCGAGCGCGGCGAGGAATACGGCGCAACAACGGGGCGGCCGCGGCGCTGCGGCTGGTTTGACGGCGTCGTGGCACGGTTCTCCGCGCGGATCAACAGCGTGGACTCTTGGGCGATTACCAAGCTTGACGTGCTGACCGGCATCGACCCACTCCGCGTGTGCATCGCCTATCGGGATGACTCGCGCATCTACAAGAACTTTCCGTCCGATAGCCGCGTGCTCAGCCAATTGGAACCGGTTTACGAGGCCCTGCCGGGCTGGACGGAGCCGCTGGACACGGTGCGGTCGTGGCACGACCTGCCGCCGCAGGCCCGCGGCTACCTCGAGTTTATCCAGCAGTTCACGGAGACGCCGGTGTCGATTGTCTCCGTCGGCGTGTCCCGGGAACAGACCATTGTCAAGTAGAGTGGTATCTGGCAACACGGCATTGCGAATTGCGAGACGAGAGGGCATAGCTCAGTAGGTAGAGCACCGCCCTTTTAAGGCGGGTGTCCCGGGTTCGAGTCCCGGTGCCCTCACAAAATCGACCCGGTCCTCGCGACCGGGTCGATTGTCTTTCGGGGCATGCACTTTGCCCGCCATTCGGCAGATGAACTCTTCTCTTTCAACGACACTGACACACCGGGCGGCGCGGCCATGATCGCAGATCCTCGCTCCCGCCCCGCCGACACGGAAGAAACCGCCGTCTTCCACCCCGCTCCGCTGGCCACGTTGCCCCCGGACAGTGAGGCGCATTTCGAGCTCTACATTGCGATCCCGGGGCGCTCCGGAGTGCGTTATCACCTTTACAAGTCCGCCAACATCGAGTTGACCGGAGTCAAGCGCCGGGAGCTGATCGCGAAGGGGATCGATACGCTCTTCATCAAGGAGCGCGATATCGAGGCCTATCACACATTTGTGGACAAGACTATCGGCAAGATGCTGTTGTCCGCGACGACGCCCCCGGAGAAGAAGTCCGAGATCCTGTACACGACCACGAGCGCAATTGTCCGCTCCACGTTTGAGCGCCCGGATTCCCCCGTGCTGGTGAATACAAATCGCAAACTCATGGCGCACTCGGTGGCGCTGCTGGCCAGTGAACCGGCCATGGTCAGGACCATGGCCGCGCTTTTCGCGCTCGATTACAGCCTTTATACGCACAGTGTGCACGTCGCGGTGCTTGGGACTGGCTTGCTGCTGGAAACCGGCCATAAGAATGAGGAAGAGCTGCGCGACCTTTCCCTCGGCCTGCTCCTGCACGATATCGGGAAGAGTCGCGTGCCCACCTACATTCTGAACAAGCCGGGAATGCTCTCGGTTTCCGAACTGAAACAGTTGGAGAGACATCCGGAGCACGGGGTCAGCTTGATGCAGTGCCATCAGCAGTTGGTCCCGATGGCGCTGGAGATCATACACGACCATCATGAGAAGCTGAATGGCAACGGCTATCCGCGTCGGTTGCCATCGGCCCGAATCTCGCTCCCGACCCGAATCTGCTCCGTCGTCGATATCTATGACGCGCTGACTTCTCACCGCTCCTACAAACCGGCCATGCGCGGCTTCGATGCGATGACCTTCATACATCAGCGCATGTCGCAGGAACTCGACGGCGAAATGTTGCGACTTCTCGCCTATGTGATGGGTCCGTCTAACAGGTCCGGTGTGTACGCGAGTCAACTCGTCAAGAAACTTCAGGAGCAGCCGATAATGTGACAAGAACACGCGTCCGTCCATCGCAATGGTGACCCCGACCCCGCCATGATTCGATTTCGCAAGGGCGAAGCCCGGAATGAACACACTCAGCGCCATGCCGGCGGCGGCGAGTCCCCGCTGACGGGCGAGCTCGCGCGAAGCCTGCACGCGCGCATCCGGCACGCGTATTATGATCGACCCGAGGTGCTGCAGGAACTCGCGCGCCGGATGCTCGATGATGTCGGGGTCCCCCGGACTTCCGCCGAAAAGTGAACAGGCACCGCCCCCGCGGTGCCTGCTTCGTTAGCGCCTCTCCCCTGTCGGGTTGCCTACGGCCGAGTCGCTTGCACCAGTGTGGTAATCGCGGCAGCAGCCGCGCATTCCGCTCGCAATCGCCGTACACCCAAGTCCAGCGGTTCGTAGCCGGCGTCCATCGCCGCCTGCGCCTCGCTGTCCGTGAATCCGCCTTCGGGTCCGACCAGAATCTCGACGTTCATCGCGCCACCGGGCGAACCACCCGGACTGTTGCTCAGTGGATGCGCGATGTACCGCGCCGCGCCCTCATCCGACCGGCCCAACGCCGCCGTCAGGTCACGACAGCATTCGATGCTCGGCAGCCGTGCCCGCCCGCACTGTTTGACCGCCACCAGTGCGACCCGTCTCAGCTTATCAACCTTGGATTCGTCCATCCGCCCCTCGCTGCGCGCGCCGTGGAAGAATCGAATCCTAACCGCTCCGAGTTGAGTCGCGTTATCGACCACCGCTTTGTTCGTATCGCCTTTCAGCACGGCCATCACCAGCGTCAAACGCATCGTGGCCTCGCCGAATTCGCGGTGCTCCTGTAGGATTCGGAGCGTGCGATCGCTCTGCACTTCGCAGTCGTACACACATCCGGCCCCGTCAGTAACCCGCGCCTTCGCCCCGACTTTGAACCGCAACACGTCATACAGATGATGCTCCTCCGCCGTCGGAAGCCTGACCAGATCGCCGGTTCTTGCTTCGGGCGGTGCGTACACGAACTCACCCCATTCACGGGTCAGAATCTCCATGCCACTACCGCCTCCCCGGTGTACAGCCAGCGATCCGGTTGCTCCAACCGCAGTTGACGCAGCGCTCGTGCGCTGATGCGAATCGTCAACTGCGCTCCCTCGTGCCGCAGCGATCCCACCGGACCGTAAGTCTGATATTCTTGATAAACCAGTTCGGGATCACCGACATGCTCGGGAAAGCGCAGGCTGCGACGGCTGTCCCATAATCCGCCGGCCGCGATTTCGTCCCGGGGATTCAGAGTGAAGACCGCCTCCGCGGATGCACTGTACGAGCGGGTCTCGTCGCTGCGTTCCTCTTCAAACGAATCCCAGTACAATCTGCCGAACTCCTCGATCTGTCCGGCGACGTTGAATCGCGCCGCGGTCCTGCCGCTGACTTGGACTCGAGTGGAGTCGCCCAGTGTCAGTCGGCGAAACACGGTCGATCGTGTCGTGCGCGAATTCGTTTCGAAATCGTAATCGGAGTAGTTGGCCGAGACATTGGCCCGCAGAAAGTTGTCGATTGACGCTGCCGGTCGATATCGCAGCCTCGTCCCGGTCACAAGATAGCGCGTCCAACGGTTATTGGCCGAGTTCTCCGCGAAGACATAGACCAGATGATCCAGCATCACCGACCCATGCCATTCGAAGATCATCGTGGTGAACAGCGGCTTCGTCCACACGGCCTCTCCGGTGTATCGCAATTCGTCGCGGTCATCATGATTGCTTTCGCTGCGCGTATCCAGCCGGTATTTCGAGACCAACAAACGCAGTCGTAGGCGTGAAGATAGTGGCGCGGGCGCGCTCCCGTTCAGCAGCAGATCGGTCTTGAGCCCCTGCAGGACTTCGCCGCGGATCGTCTGCGTCACCTGGCGCAGGTCGATCCCCAGTGTCCCCGCGTAGTCGCTCGACCGCGCGGCAAGTTTCGCGCCGAAACCGGTCTGGTTCTCTTCGAGTTTGAAATCCGCGCTGCCGGCTCCGGCTTGTGTGGTTCGGTCGTGCTCGATTTCGCCGCTGAACTCCGCATCCAGCAGGCGGTGCACCTGATAGTTGAGCACGTCGCGGATTTCGTAGTGCTCATCCTTGCGCCGCGACAGCAAGTCGGACGCATCGAGGTAGATATCCCGGCGGTACAGTGTTCCGGCGGCGTCCGCGCGATTCGAGTTTCCGGGAAAGAACTCGCGGTACACCTGATACCGCCCCATCAGATCGGTATTCGCGTGATTGCGCGGCGTCTCACGATTGTATTCCGCGCTGGCATGCTGTTCGTATCCGCCGATCATGATGCTGTCGGCGCGCATGGAACTCCATACGCCAAGACCATTCTCGACTCGTGCGATTCGCCGGTCTTCGACCGCGCCGCTGCCCACCGTTGCCCGCACGCCGCGCAGCGGAGTGAGCACGATCCCCCCGCCGCCGCGCAGGATTCTGACGGCGCTCGCCGCGGTTTGAATGAGTTTGAGCGGTTCAGTGACAATCCCGGCGTCGCGCGGCTGCAGGTCGGCTTTGTCACCGGGTTTGGAATGCGTTCGCTTCGGCCGATCGTCGAAGTGCTCACCTTCCGCCCCGACCCAGAAATCCAGCATGGACAGGCCGCGCCTCGTTCCACCGGCATACCAGCGTCCATCCTGCCGAATCCGATCCACATCCTGATCCGCGAATCGTTGATCGGTTCGCCACTTGACATAGGCCAACGCTCTGCCGTTCGCGTCCACGCGTTGATTCCATCCGGCATATTGCGTGAATCGAATCAGCTCGATTCCCTTTTCGGCGGCGCTCGACACGCTGTCCACGGCGGCGACTTCCGCCGGCGGTCGCAGCGCACCCTGCACCGGCGACGAACCCGCCGCCAGCATTACCGTGATGAGCAAAAAGGTGACGGACAAACACCTGCCGTCACCTTTCATGGAGTAGTTGCCGCCCACGCTGGTGTTCAGTGAATCAAGCGCTCTTTCGCTTCTTGGCGGGAATCAGCCGCGCGGGTTCCAAATGATCGATGGACTTCGCGGTCACGACCACTTCGGCCACATCCTTGCGACTCGGAATGTCAAATAACACGTCGGTCAGACTCTCCTCGACGATCGAGCGCAGCGCGCGCGCGCCCGTCTTCCGACTCTGCGCCAGCGCAATGATTCGGCTGAGCGCGTCCGGCTCAAAGGTCAATTTGACGCCCTCCATCTCGAACAAGCGAGCGAACTGCTTGACCAGTGAGTTGCGTGGTTCCGTCAGAATTCGCATCAGCGCGTCATCGGACAGCGGCTCCAGCGTGGAAACGACGGGCAGCCTGCCGATCAATTCCGGAATCAATCCGAACCCGTGCAGATCCTCGAAGCTGACCTGCCCAAGAATCCTGCCACGCTCGGAGGTGCCGACGGCTTCCGAGCCGAAACCGATTTGCTGACGGTTAATGCGTGTGGCCACGATCTTGTCCAACCCCTCGAACGCCCCGCCGCAGATAAACAGAATGCTCTTGGTGTTCATCTGGACGAGCTTCTGTTCGGGATGCTTCCGACCGCCCTGCGGCGGCAGCGAGGCCACCGTGCCCTCCAGGATCTTCAGCAGCGCCTGCTGCACACCTTCACCCGACACATCGCGCGTGATCGACACGTTCGTATCCTTGCGCGCGATCTTGTCGATTTCGTCGATATAGACGATCCCCATTTCCGCCCGCGCCAGGTCGTAATCGGCGGCTTGCAGCAGTCGCACCAGCACGTTCTCGACATCCTCGCCAACATAACCCGCTTCCGTCAGCGTCGTGGCATCGGCGATCGCGAACGGCACTTGCAGGAATCTCGCCAGCGTCTGCGCCAGCAGCGTCTTCCCGGTACCCGTCGGCCCGATCAAGAGGATGTTGGACTTCTCTAACTCAACGTCACTGCCGAAATCGTCGCGTCCGATTCGTTTGTAGTGATTGTACACGGCGACACAGATCTTGCGTTTGGCGTCGTCCTGGCCGATCACATAGTCGTCCAGCTTGCGCTTGAGTTCGCGCGGCGTCGGGAACTTGTCGAGTTGCAGCGATTTCTTGCTGCCGCGCGACAGCGCGACGATCTGATGGGCGTGCTCCACGCACATATCGCAAATCGCGATCCCTTCGTGGTGCTTGATCAGGGTCGCGACCTGCGATTCGGTGCGACCGCAGAACGAGCAGAATTGCTCGAATTGGTCCGTACTCAAGATTAGCTCGTTGCCTTCATTTTGACGGCCCGCGGGAAGATGATCTCATCGACGAGACCGTAGGCCTTGGCTTCCTCGGCGGACATGAAATAGTTGCGGTCCGTGTCCTTTTCGATGCGCTCAATCGGCTGGCCCGAGTGCTTCGCCAGAATCTCGTTCAGTCTCGCGCGGATCTTCAGGATTTCCTTCGCCTGAATGTCGATGTCGCTGGCCTGGCCCTGTGCGCCGCCCGCCGGTTGGTGGATCATGATGCGCGAGTTCGGCAGTACGCTGCGTTTCCCCGCCGCGCCCGCGGCCAGCAGAAACGCCCCCATCGACGCGGCCTGACCGATGCAAATCGTCGCCACGTCAGGCTTGATGTGCTGCATGGTATCGTAGATGGCCAATCCCGAGGTCACGACGCCGCCCGGGCTGTTGATGTACAAGCTGATGTCTTTCTCCGGATCTTCCGCCGCGAGAAACAGCAGCTGCGCGATGATCAGGCTGGCAATATGATCGTCGATTGCGGTGCCCAGAAATATGATCCGTTCTTTGAGCAGCCGGGAATAGATGTCGAACGCGCGTTCGCCGCGCCCCGTCTGCTCAATGACCATCGGAACGAGTGTCATGCTGATTGTGTCTCCAGGATGATGAGTATCGTGTGTCGTCGCGAACGCCCGGTCCGCGACGGGAACTACTGTCGTGTTCAGGGTGTGATGATTCGGCCCGGGGTCCGGCCTTCGAACTCGGCGAGTGACAGCTTGCGCGGCACCACGGTCACCTGCTCCTCCAGGTACTGAAACACTTTGCGTTCGAGGATGTCCTCGCGCACGTGCTCTCGCTGTTCTTTGCTCAGGTTGTCCTTGAATTCGTCGACGGGATAGCCTTCGATCTGCGCCAACCGTTCGATTTCCGCATCGAGTTCGAGTTTCGGGACGTCGAGTTTTTCCTCTTGTACCAGCCGGTTGCGCATCAGGTACCACCGCATGTTCCAGACCGCGGATCCACGATGCTTCTCGCGGAACTCCGTGATCTCCTGCTCTCCCGGCTTGTGCTCGGCGTGGTGCACCGCGTCGTGCGTGGCCCGATCCAGATAGTCTTCGACCAATCGCGGCGGAACCGGAAACTCCACTTTGCGCAGCAGCGCTTCCACGATCTGCTTGTACATCGCATCGCGCGCCCGATGCGCGGCGCGAGCCTCGATGAACTTCTTCAAATCGGATCTCAGCGCAGCCAGCGACTCCACCTGCGGATTAATCGTCCTGGCGAAGTCGTCGTCCAGCGGGGGCAACTCCCGTTCCTTGACCGTCTTCACGGTGATTTGCATCCGGGTTGATTTCGGCTGCTCCGCCTTGCCGCCTTGTATGGGAATCTCCGCCACGAACGCCTGCCCGGCTTGAATCCCTTGGACTTTGGAAGCAAAATCCTCGCCAAGATTGATCCGCCGCAGGTCAAGTTCGATGTCCCGCTGCACACGACCGATCACCGGGACGCCGCCCGCGTCCAATTCCTGGAAATCCGCGGTAATCGTGCTCTCCTCTGTCGCGCCAGATTCGCTGGGCAGTAACGTACCGTTCGCTTCGCGGAGATTGTCAAGTGCGTTCATCACATCTTCGTCACCGGCCTCAGGCTCCAATCGCTCGACGGAAATATCGCTCATCTCCGGCAGGTCAAATTCGGGCAGAACCTCGACCTTGGCCTTGAACGACAATGGCGATCCTTTGTCGAACTGGATGTCGCTCATCTGGCCCGGAGTAACCGGAAAGAGTGCCGATTGCTCGAGGGCGGCGCGATATGCCTCTTGCAGCAGTTCCTGCACCGTTTCCGTCGTGACGGCCGAACCGTACTTGGAAACGACCACACTGCGCGGCACCTTTCCCACCCGGAATCCCGGAATCTGTGCCTTTCGGGCAATCGTGTCAATCGCCGATTCTACCCGTTCGGCTACCGTATCCGCCGGGACCGTCACTTTCAGGACGTATTCGACCGGACTGGTCTGCTCTTTTTCGACTTGTAATTCCACAAAATGCTCCGATTTAAGCTGTGCGAAAGGGGGGACTCGAACCCCCAAGCCCTTTCGGGCACCAGATCCTAAGTCTGGCGCGTCTGCCAGTTCCGCCACTCTCGCGGAACCTTAAATATAGGTAGAATCCCCAACATTTGCAACGGTTTGAAGCTCGCTGTGCCACCTAAACCATGCAGCAGACAGCCTTTACATTGTGGCGGGAAGTTCGTACATTCCGTTCATGAACTCCATACGCCGACTCTCGCCCCTCTCGATCATCTTCATTACGATCTTCATCGACCTGCTCGGCTTCGGGTTGGTACTTCCGGCCTTACCCTTCTACGCCGAAAGCTATGGGGCTTCTCCCTTGACGATTGGGCTGCTCTCGATGAGCTACAGCCTGATGCAGTTCCTGTTTGCGCCATTCTGGGGGCGAGTCTCCGACCGTGTCGGTCGGAGACCGATCATCCTCATGAGTCTCGTCGGCTCGTGCGCGGCATTTCTGGTCTTCGGCCTCGCGGAGAGCCTGACGCTCCTGTTCGTCGCGCGAACGATCGCCGGGATCTTCTCCAGCGCATCGCTGCCTACCGCGCAGGCCTATATTGCCGATTCTACTGCACCTGAGGATCGCGCGAAGGGCATGGGCCTGATTGGAGCGGCGTTCGGCCTTGGGTTCATTTTCGGCCCGGCGATGGGCGGATTGCTCACACGCTACGGTTATGGCTTTCCTGCGATCATTGCCGCCGGTTTGGCCGGGGCAAACTTCATTTGGGCTTGGTTCAGCCTTCCCGAAACATTGCATGAGCACAACCGCCGCATCACACCATCCTATTTGAATCCCACGCGCCTCCGGGAGACGTTTGGTGATCCGCGTCTCGCATTCCTACTCGTGATCTTCTTCATGCATGTCTTCGCGTTCTCCAACATGGAATCGACCTTCGCGCTATTCAGCGAGCATCGTGTCGGGTTGGGTGCCTTCGGCGTAGGGGCATTGCTGGGCGAAGTGGGGATCATTGCCGCGGTTGTGCAGGGCTTGATGACGGGCCGGCTAACTCGCCGGTTCGGCGAAGTCAATCTCGCGCTCGCCGGTGTATTGCTGATGGCGATTGGTCTGTTGTTGAATGGACTGGTCACGACGGTCGCGCAGATGGTTGCGGTCGTGCCGCTTTATGCCCTGGGATCGGCGCTCTCGAATCCGGCGTTATCGTCGCTGATTTCGCGCAGCGCATCGGCAGCGAAACAGGGCGCGACGCTCGGGGTCGCGCAGGGCCTCGGCGCTCTGGGAAGGACCGTCGGCCCGCCCTGCGGCACCTACCTCTTCCAGCGCTTCACTCCGTCAGCCCCCTATTGGGTCGGTGCCGCTGTGCTGGTCATCATTTTCATCGCCGCGATCATCAGGCTTCCCGGCATGATGCGATCCCTGCTTCGCGACACTCCAACGACTCACCCCGCCGACGTCGTAGCCTGATCAATTTTGGTCAGCGATTGTGGACATCGGGAGTACACATTCTTGGCCCGGGGATCCAAGACGTGCGTATTTCGACGAACGAGTGGACATGCGAGACAACAATCGCCCCGTGCGAGATCGTCATTGAGACCAGTGCGCACGCCTAAACGGCAACGGGCGTATCGAGAAGAGGTAGGAACATGAGAAACAGTCGAGGGCGTTTGCGCGGGAAAGGTCAGGTCGTGGGATTAGGCGTTCTCACACTGACGTTGTTTCTACTGACGATGGTGCTGGCTGGTCCGCACGGCGGCGACCCCGAATCCCTGCCTCCGCAGGCCGTGGACTCGATTGCAGTGAAGAAAACACAGGTTGATCTTCCCCGCGATCCGACCTATTTTGGCAGCGAGGCGCGTAAATCCGTTGGACCGCCACCGGCGAACTACGAAGGAATCCGCAAAGCGCCGGGCAACGACGGGATAAGGTGGGTCAGTGGAAACATATACGTGGAGTCGCCCGCGGATACGTCGCTACTGACGTCTTTTGGATTCCGTTTCACCATTTTTGGTCCATTTGAGACAAAGGATTGGATAGATTCACTGCAGACGTGGACCCAACCATGTTATATGTACATGGGGGACTGGCCGATTGACTTGCCGTGGGACTCGTTGCCGACGCGACTACTGAGGATTGTCTATCCGGTCATTAAGAAGGATACGCCGCAGCTTGATCAGAGCCGTCCGAATATCCACGATGGAGAAGCGGATGAACAGTACCCTGTGCCGTGGCCAACACAAGGAAACGTAATCTTCGGCATCATCGACACTGGATTTGACATCCAGCATCAAGCACTTCGTGACGGTAGCACCGAGCACAGTACGCTGTTCAGGGCGATCCTAGATTACACGAGTTCGAGTACGAATCTCCTGCCGCCGTTCAATAACTTGGAACTTGGATGGGAATATGATGAGGATGCGATCAATCAGGCAATGCAGAACCCACCTCCCGCATTGCAAGACCCTTTTGGTCATGGGACCTCGATGGCATCTATCATCGCGGGACGAAACACAGGGACGTTTGCGGACCTTTCCGGGATTGCGTCCGAAGCTCCGGTCATTGGCGTGAAGTATTCTCCGGATGCCGGAGTTTCTGCGGACGCATTCGCTCGGCTCCTTCTTTATCTTCGCGCCAAAGCCCACGACCTCGGGAAACAGTACGTAGTCACAAACTATTCTGCAGGGCACCGGTCTGGGCCACATAATGGACGTGATGCTCAAGAATTCGCACTAAACACCGCCCTGAATTGGGAAGATAATTTCCAGGTCGTGTCCCTCTCCGCGAGCAGAGGGGGGGGTTAGGGGGGACTCGGGAGATCTTCGCCGAGCAGGGATTCCTTCCCTGCCGGAATTGCGCTCTACCTCGATCCCACGCTCATAGCCAATCAAGAGAGCACCCGTCCCCCTTTCCAAGGGAGAATTCTCCCTCCGCCGCCGAGGCACGTGTCCGCCGGCTTCACGTGCCCGGAATCGGAGCGTCTTCGCCCCACGCGGAACCGCCCGCCTGTCCATCGAGTGAACTACAGTAAGGGTCTTTGACTCGGGGCTGCGATTCCAAGAATCGGAGCCCTTTGTGCTTTTTGTCTAACGCAACTTCAAACCACCAGCGGAGGGTCCGATCATGAACGCTGCTGCCTGCCTAGTCCTGCTCCTCGCGAGCACTCTCATGGCTTCTGCCGCCGATCATTTTCTGATTACGATCTACGATCAGAACTATGCGGTTGTGCGCGATGTCCGTTCGTTCGATCTGACGGCCGGCGATAATCAAGTGAGCTTCAAGAATCTCTCGCGACTCATTCTTGACGAACCCGTTCGCATCACCGGGCACGGCATCGCGGCCTCGGAGCAGATGTTCCAGTTCCACAGGGTGACGGATGACCTGCTGCTCGGTCAAAGCCTGGGCAAACAAGTCGAGTTCGTACTGCGCGACGGTTCCTCCTTCAGCGGCTTGCTCATCGGCCAGCCGGAATCGCGCAACGAATCCGACTCCTCCGCGCGATTCGTGATTGAGCAGCCGGGTGGCATGATTCGCACGCTTCGCCAGACTCAAGTTGTGGAATATCGCTATGCCACAAAGCCGCTCGACTACCAGATTGAACCCGTACTGACCTGCAAGCTTAACGCTGCGGAAGCTGGTCCGCATGACGTCGAGGCGAAATACTCGCTGCAAGGATTGGATTGGAGCGCCGGCTACACGCTGGAGCTCACGGCAAGCGACTCTGTCGCGATATTCAGTGGTTCCGCTCGCATCTGGAATGCAACCGGGCGCGCCTTCGATCACGTCCGGATCACACTCGTTTCGGGACAACTGCAATCACCGCCCAAACGGCTCCGCATCTCCTCCGATCAGCTCGCGACTCGAGCGACCGAAACTGTTAAGGGTTTGTTGTCCCGGCAGCCGGGCTTCAAAACGGACCCGGCGGGCGCGATACACGTCCGGGGAGGCAGAGACGAAGAAGTTCTCGTCTCGGTTGACGGTCAGGCCTATCGTGATCCGCTCGCTCCGCCCAGTGCCTTTGTTGAGGAGCTGTTCGGTCTGAAGCTCTTCACACTGCCCGTTGAATCATCGCTGCCTGAAGGCGTCGAGCAGGAATTCACGCTGATTCAGAGCAGCCCGATCAAGACACGCACAAACTACGAATACACCTACTGGAACAACCCTTCGCGAATCGGAGTCTATGTCTCGACGGTCAACACGGACAGTGCCGGTCTGGGAATGCCGCTGCCCGCCGGTACAGTTAGTATCTATCGCACGCGCGAAGGCGGCGTCTCCGAGTACGTGAGCGAGTACCAAACCGCTGCCCTTGCGAAGAACGATCCACTCCGCATCCGCGTCGGGAGTGCCGAAGGTCTTAGCGCCGTTCGCAACCAACTTCGATCCGAAAAGGGGTTGGGTTCGCGCCACGACGACAGTTGGGAAGTCCGGCTAACAAATGACCGGGAAGCTGCGGTTGACATGGTAATTCAAGAACGGTTCAACCAGGGGTGGAAGATTCTCGCCGCGTCCGCTGAATACCGCCAGACTTCAGACCACACAATCGAGTTCCCGGTCGTCGTCGAGCCTCAAAGCGAACTGGTCGTAACATACGAGGTCCGTGAGTGGCGCGCTTGGAAGTCGCAACGCTAAGCCTGTGAGCGCGGGAGATTCCATAGCAACGAATTCCGTTTCCGTAAACGCAGCAGCGGGCCTCTCGGCCCGCTGCCTTCGCGTTCGGGGGTCACCGGACCCGCGAACTAAGCAACTGCTAATATAAGCCCAATCGCTTTACCCGTACTTCCTGATGTACTCCGCGGCCTCGTCGACCTCGTCTTTGGAACCGATAATCAGCGGCACGCGCTGGTGCAATTCCGTCGGCTTGATCTCCGTAATCGGATTCACGCCGTCAGTGGCCCCGCCGCCCGCCTGCTCCATGATCATCGCCATCGGTGCCGCCTCGTAGAGCAGCCGCAGCTTGCCCGACGGCTTTTTCGGATCCTTCAGGTCCATCGGATACATGAAGATGCCGCCATAAATTAGCGTCCGATGAATGTCCGCGACCAGCGAGCCGATATATCGTAGGGAATACGGCCGGCGCCGGTCCTTGTCGATCAGCGTGAGGTCATCAACGTACTTGCGAACGCCTTCGCTCCAGTACTTATAGTTGCCCATATTGCAACTGAATTGACTGCCCCGCGGCGGCACTTTGATGTCCGGGTGCGAGAGCAGGAATTCGCCGACCGTCGGATCCAGCGTAAAGCCATAGACTCCGCGTCCGGTCGTGTACACCATCATCGTGGACGAGCCATACATTACGTAACCCGCGACGACCTGCTTCTTCCCCTTCTGCAACAGGTCCTCGACGCGTCCCTCCCGCCCCGCCGAGACCTTCCGGTGCACGGAGAAGATGGTTCCGATATTCACATTCGCATCAATATTTGATGAGCCGTCCAGCGGGTCAAACGCCAGCGTGTATCTGCCCAGATCGAATTCCGGCGGAATCGGGATCAAGTCCTCGACCTCCTCGGAAGTCATGCAACAAAGCACACCGGAGTGATCAAATGCCTCTTCGACCGTGCGATGCGCGATCTCGTCGAGCACCTGCACGACTTCGTTCTGCACATTCGTCCTGCCGGTCGATCCCAGAATATTCAGCAAGCCCGCGCGGCGGACCTCGCGGCTGATGACCTTAGCCGAAAAGGCGATCTGGTACAGCAGCCGTGACAGTTGGCCCGTCGCTTCAGGATTCTCCCGCTCCTGATCGACAATATGCCGTTCGATCGTGATGACGTTTGGCGTCTGCGAATTCAGCGTCGCGGCTTTAACGTCAGACATAGTTCAGTAGCTCCTCGTGAGAGGTGATGATGTGGTGGGCCTCCCGCAGCTCCTCCGCGGGAAGCGTCGTAACAATTGCAATGGTCTTCAACCCCGCGGCACGCGCGGAGCGGATTCCGAGCGGCGCATTTTCCAGCACCAGACACTCCGCCTGCGCCACGCCGCTGCGTTTCCAGCCCGTCAAGTACGGATCGGGAAACGGCTTTCCCCGGTCGTAATCATCTGCCGTCGTAATCCGCGTGAACAAGTCCATTTCACTCCGACTCAAGGTCGCCTCCAGATTTCGGCGGATCGACCCGGTCACGATATCGCACTCGATCCCGCGCAGCCGCAGCGCGTCGATCAGCCGTCGCGCGTTCGGAATCAACCCGGTCGGAGCATCGGCGCGGTAAATCCGTCGCTTTCGTTCGATCAATTCGCGCTGTTGGTCCTCGGACAGTTCGACCGCTTTCTCCGCCAGCAGCTGCTTCACGGTGTACTCGGGCTTCTCGCCTTCGTGCAACTCAAAATACCGTCCGTCAACCGCGATCCCCAGCTCGGCGGTGACCTGCTTCCAGGCCCGCACATGGGCCGGCATCGAGTCGATCAACACTCCGTCAAAGTCAAAGAACACCGCTTTAGCCATCACCGTGTTGCCGGAAATACTCGCGCTCAACTTTGTCGAACCCGTATGCTCGTTTGGTCAGATAGTCCCACACCCGATCCGGCAGAAATTTGCGCGACACATTGAAGAGTTTCGCGGGCGCGGTAACAAAATAGCGCGATTTCGGTCGCGGGCTCAGCGCCGCGCTTAGAATGATCCGGGCGACCGCCTCCGCGCTTACCGCCCCCGGTCGTCTTCGGTCGCGGCGCCGGCCGTAGTGTGCCTGATATCGCCGATACAATTCCGGTGCGCCCTTCGGCAACTCCGGGAACACCAGTTTGCTCAGGAACTGCGTGTGAACCGGACCGGGCAGGATCGACACCACCTTCACACCCAGCGGTTCGAGTTCGAACCGCAGCGCGTCGTTCAAGCCTTCCAGCGCAAACTTCGATGCCGAGTACCAGCCGGCCAGCGGAATGTAAACTCGTCCGCCGATCGACGATATCTGAATGACTCGCGGCTGCGCCGACTTCAACAAGTGCGGCAAGGCGTGCTGCGTCACCCGCACCGGCCCCAGCGTATTCACATCAAGTTGGTGCTGGGCGTCCTGCAACGCGATCGTCGCTACCGGTCCGACCAGCGCAAAACCCGCGTTGTTGATCAACACGTCGATCCCACCGCACCGGTTCACGGCGAACTCAATGGCCGCGCGCACCGAGTCTTCGTCACTGACATCGCACTCCGTGACATGGATGCGCTCGTGCACGGCAAGTTCCTGCAGGTCGACTTGACGTCGCGCCGTCGCGACAACCTCAAACCCGGACTCCGCGAACAGCGTGGCCGTCGCGCGGCCGATTCCGCTGGAGCAACCGGTCACGACAACCGTGCGGCCTCTCACCTCAGAGTTCTTCCATTCTCGCCGTGAAATGCCGCAGCCGCGGCGCCTCATAGACCAACTTCATACCGCGCAACTGCCCGCGCTGCTCATAGATCTTCTGCGCCGACTCCGCCACGTAGGTCATATGCGCGGTCGTATAGGCCCGCCGCGGTATCGCCAGCCGCACGAGATCGAGCTTCGGCAAGACCTCCACGCCCGTTGTCTTGTCCTTGTGCCCGAACATCAGCGTTCCGATTTCCACGCCGCGGATTCCCGCCTCGCGATAGAGCGCGACGGTCAATGCCACGCCCGGAAACTGATTCTGCGGCAGGTGCGCGCAGAAATTCTTAGCATCGATGAACACGGCATGTCCGCCGACCGGCCGCACGATCGGAATCCCGGCGGCCATCATCGACTCGCCGAGATACTGAACTTGCGCCGTGCGGTAATGCAGGTAATCCTCGTTGAGCCCTTCGTACAGCCCGATCGCTAACCCCTCCAGATCGCGCCCGGCCAACCCGCCATACGTCGGGAAGCCCTCGATCAGAATCAGTTTCTGCTGAAGTTGCTGCGCCAGTCCGGCATCTTTCATCGCGAGGAAGCCGCCGATGTTTACGAGGGCGTCCTTCTTCGCGGACATCCAGCAGCCGTCGGCATAGCTGAACATCTCGCGCGCGATCTCGATGATATTCTTGCCGCGGTAGCCCGGTTCGCGTTCGTGGATAAACCAGCAATTTTCCGCGTAGCGCGCGCAGTCGAGAAATAGCGGAACTCCGTGCCGTTTGCAGACGCGTGACGTCTCGCGGATATTCTCCATCGAAACCGGCTGCCCGCCGGCGGAGTTGTTGGTGACCGTCATCGTCACTAACGGAATCGCCGCTTTCCTGGCCGTCAGCAATTCGTCAAGTTTTGCCACGTCCATGTTGCCTTTAAACGGATGCTCCTGCGCGGGTTCGAGCGCCTCCGGGATCGGCAAGTCAACGGCCTCGCCGGCGTTGGCTTCGACGTTCGCGCGGGTCGTATCGAAATGCGTATTGTTCGGAATCACCGTTCCCGGCCGACAAATCGTCGAAAACAACAGATTCTCCGCGACTCGCCCCTGATGCGTCGGAATCACATACGGAAACCCAGTGACATCGCGCACCGCTGCCTCAAAATGAAAGAAGCTGCGCGAACCGGCGTAGCTCTCATCCCCCACCATCAGGCCCGCCCACTGCTGATCACTCATCGCCGCGGTGCCGCTGTCGGTGAGCAAGTCCACATAAATCGCTTCCGAGGGAAGCATAAAAACATTGAATCCCGCCTTGCGCAGCAGATTCTCGCGCTCATCGCGCGTGGTCTGACGAATGCGCTCAACGACTTTGATCCGGAACGGTTCTGCCGGGAATTTCATGCGATGTTCAACAGGTCTTTCAGAGGTTCGTAAACGATCTGGCTCGAGTGATGCACGACAATCGCCGCCGGGGTGCGATAGCGCGCCGCGTCCTCGCCCGTGTGATACGCGACAATGTGCACGACTTCCAGCGGCAGTCCATGCTTCATGGCCAGCGCGGCTCCCGTTACCGGATGGCTGAGCAAGCGGCCCGCGCTGCTGTAGGCGAAGCGCTTTTCCGTCTCCATGAATTCCATCAGTTTGCCGATGTCATGCAGAATTGCACCGCAGCGCAGTATATCGCGGTCGATGCGATAGTACGGCGAAAAAAACTGTTCCAGCGTGTCGGCGATCTTCAGCGCGGATTGCACGGTCGCGCGCAAGTGCGCCAGCAGGCTCACCGGGTTGTTCGGAATCATGAGCGTGAACGGCACCCGGTCCAGATCATCCACCTGCCATCCGCCCAGTGTCAACGCCTCCAGCACGCAGGCCACGGTCTTGTTGCGCATATCGGCATCGGTGATTTCTCCGATCTCCGGAAATCGATCCAGCAAACGATCATTCATGTGGTTCTCCCCATCAGGTGCAAAGTCTCGGATCCGGCCGCCTTCGCTGCGCGCGACCGAAGGCTCAGGGTTGTCCGCGATCGTCTTCCGGGGTCCGCCGGCGATAGACCAGCGCATCCCCGATGGCCTGGTCCGGAGCATAATTCCGGATCAAGTAGTCGCGCAACTTCGCGTAGTCACGCAACGAGTAGTGGTAAAACGTAAATTCGTAGTCCGTGATCTGCACGAGGTCGAAGATATACTTCGGGGTCCTGCGCTCCAAGTCCTCGACGAACATCTCTTCGGCCAGCGGATGTCCGCGCTCGCGTGGTGCGCGTTGCACGTAGGGATCGAACGCTGACGGCGAGTAGCCGGTGAGGTAATGGCACAGGTAGTCTCGCACTCCCGGCAGCCGCTCCGCATGATAGTAGATCTGCGGACAGTAGCCCCACACCAGAATCGTCTCTTCGGGTGTCGTGTTCGCGCGCGCGAACGCCCCGAGTTTGAGCTCGAGCTGGTCGCGGCCCAGCGCATAGAACGACACCCCGCGCGGCGGCGCACCCGGGAAACGGGTCCGCCAATTCGGGAAGTGCTGGGCAGCCATCCAGACTCCCACCCCGACCGCAAGCACGACGACGGACTTCGCCGGCAGTCCGCGACGCCACAACCAAATCAGGGCGGCGGTGCATAGCAGAGCAAACGCGGGGAAGGTCTGAATGAAATAGTGCCCGTAGAATCGCGACCCGGCGCTGAGCGCGATCAGCGAGGCCAACGCCAACGCCAGCAGGAACGCGCGACGCGGCAAACTTCGGTCTCCCGCCAGCGCGAAGACTCCCGCCGCGGCTCCGGCCAGCGGGATGGGCGCTTGCAACGCGAAATCACGGAAGTTAAGAAAAAACGCACTCAGAAAGCCCGCGATCCCCAAATCTCCGGAATACGTCAGCGGATAACGCACCCACGAATCCCAGCACCAGCTGAGCGCGCCGCGCGTCGCGTAAATCCCGAGCACGGTTCCCCACACGAGCAACGCACCGATCCCGATCCAGATCGCCGCCCGCCGTTGTTGCTGCCGCGTCTCGATGGCGAGTACCATCGGCAGTACAAACGGCAGAAAGCTCTGACGAAACAGCAGTGCCAACCCCAGACTGATTCCTGAAATCACCAGAGCAAATCGTGATCGCCGGATCAGGCACAGCCAGACCGCGAACATGGCGAACACCAGACCGGGAGTCTCCACGCTGAGCGAGAGCAACTCTTCCGGCAGGCTGAACGCATTGGCGACCATCCAGTAGAACAGAGCAGTGGGCACGATCGCCGATCGTCCCCAGATCACGGCGGCGATTTCGACCGTGAGCAAACCGGCCAGAATCGTCAGTAATAGCTGCGCGATTCGCAGTGGCGCCATCGAGCGCCCGAAGAGCTGGAAGAGCTGGTTGTACAGTACCGCAATCCCGGGCGGCTTCGTCGATCCCAGCAGATCAACTCCGGGCAGCCAGCCCTGATTCAATCCATCCGCCGCCACCGCATATTCCGCCTCATCGATGTTGTAGATCACATCGTCAAGGTACAGCGCGCGGCACGCAATCGTACCGGCGATGATGATCAGCCATGCCATGGCTCGCCGGGGCAAGGGCTCCGCCTTAGCTCATCAGTTCACGGAACTCGCGCAGCCCGCCTTCCCAGCCGAGTCGCAGCGCCAGACTCCATACGTCGGGTGACGGGTACAATTCTTCGCAAAACGGAATGGCCCGAAACGCCGCGGGCAGCTGTCGCCCCACCGGACCGAACAACCCGACCCGCAGACCCAGCTTGTTTGCCGCGAGGGCAGCCGAGGTAATCCTGCCGAGCTCATCTTGCGCGGCCTCCAGCGACGCCGCATGAAAGGCCGGTTCGGTGCTGAAGAACACCCAGTGTGCCTTCGCGCGCGAACTTTCCTTGATGGTCGCCGGCTCCGGGTCAACCAGCGCCGCGAATTCCTGTCCCGACGCCGTGATGCGAGCGATCATGTCCGTGATCCGCGACAGATCGCCCAGGCTGCGTCCACGGTCGCCGGTCACGAGAATGCGGTCCGGCGCCGAGCCCAGCCCGGGCACGCGGTCCAGATCATCCACCTCGGTCCGCACCGTAAACAGCGGCAGCCCCGGTCGATGAAACAGCTCCGGGGAGTAGGCCAGCGAACCCACAAACGCCGAAATCGGAACCAGGATGCCGCGCGCCCCGCCGCGCGTCGCGCCGTAAGCGCAGTCCAGCAAGTCCAGATCCGTCAGTGTCCGCGCAATTTGAATTCCCGGTTCCAGGTCAACTCCGATTCGCGGTATCATCATTGGACTCCGCCCAACTTATGCTTCAATTCCACCGCGACTTCCTCCGGAACAAAACAGCTGATGTCCCCGCCCAATCTGGCGACCTCGCGGACGATGGAGCTGTTCAAGTAAGCGTACTTTTCATGCGGCGTCAGAAACACGGTATTCACCTTTTCCGCCAGTTTTCGATTGGTCAGTGCCATTTGGAACTCATATTCAAAATCAGACACGGCGCGCACGCCGCGCACGATGGCAACGGCCCCGCGCTCGCGCGCGAAATTCACGATCAGCCCCGCGCACTCGGCCACCTCGACCCGCGCAATCTCGCGGGTCGCCCGTTCGATCTGCGCGCGCCGTTCCGCCGGCGAGAACAGCGGCTGCTTGTTGGAGTTGATGGCCAGGGTCACAATCACACGGTCAAAAATATCCGCCGCGCGGCGGATAACATCGAGGTGACCGTTGGTGATGGGATCGAAGGTTCCCGGGTAGATCGCGATCTTTTCCGCCATGGCTGCGCTCAGAGTTTCTTGACCATTTCGACGAGCATTCCGTCCGCGAGCCGGTGAATCATGACTTCATCCATCAGCGCCCGGATCAGCATGACTCCTCGCCCATGATCCTTCAACAGGTTTTCGGGTGCGGTCGGATCCGGCAGCGCATCGACGTCGAACCCCGGTCCGTGATCGCGGATCGACACCTTCAGCGCGTCGGCATAGCAGGTGAATCGCACCTCGACAATCAACGCCTCGTCATTCCGGTGCGCATGCACAATCGCATTGTTCACGGCTTCGGTCACGCAGATCCCCAGATCCGCGCGCGCGCCGTCGTCAAACCCCATTTCGCTGCCGATGCGCTCGGTGATCGTATCCACGCGCTCGAGTTCGTCGGTCCGCGACGGGATAATCAGGTTCTCTGTGCGGACCGGGTCAGACATGCTTGATCACCGAAATCGTCAAGTCATCCTGCGGTTGATCGTCCGAACGATACTCCAGAACGGTATCCATGACCAGCTTGACCAAGTCCCGCGCGCGCAATTTGCGATTCGCTTTGACCAACGACACCAGCGACGGGACGCCGAATTCGCGTCCCTGAGCGTTCATCGCTTCGGTCACGCCATCTGTGTACAGGACCAGGAGCTCACCCTGCTCGATTCGCACCCGGGCTTCCTCCCAGTCCACGTCCGGGAATGCCCCCAACAACGTGCCCCCAACTTCGAGAAACTCCGGCTCGCCGGACTTGCGCAGGATGAACGGGTAGTTATGACCCGCATTCGAATAGCTGAAGTAGTCATGCTTTCGATCCAGCACACCATAAACCGCGGTCACAAACGCATCCGGCGGATTCGTCTCGTAGATGAAGTCATTCACCTTTAACAAGATGGTCCGCAGGGCAAAATTGTTGCGCGACTCGATCCGCAGACAGGCTCGAAAGCTGGCCATCAACAGTGCTGCCCCGGCTCCGTGTCCCGAGACGTCGCCGATGGCGACCCCCAAATCGGTGTCCGTTATCGGAATGAAGTCATAGTAGTCGCCGCCAACCTCGCTCGATGGCACGTTGATTCCGGCCAAGTCGTAGGGATGGAAACTCGGCAGCTGGCTGGGCAGAAAGGAACTCTGGATGCGTCGCGCCAGCGCGATTTCTTCTTCGATCCGCTTCGCGTGCATGCGCAGCCGGTCGGCGCGCGCGCGTTCCACGGCCAGCCCCGCGTGACTGGCAAAGATGATCAGGCTATTGACGTCCCGCGTGCTGAACGCGTCCACTTCGTCCGACTCCAGATTCAGCGCGCCGATCACCTCATTGCGCACGAGAATCGGAACCGCCATCTCGGACTTCGTGCCGTGCCGCCCGTCGATGTACGGCGGGTACTTGCTGACGTCCGGAACGCGCATCGGCTTGCCGCTCTTGATCACCGAACCGACGATGCCTTCGCCGAGCTTCACCCCTTGCTGGAATTTGCGATGCAGCAGTTCGTGATCCGCGCCCTCGTAGCCTCGCACAAAGTCGATTTCGACCTGTCCCAGCTCGCGATCATAGAGGAAGATTCCCGCCGCGTCGTAACGCACGACCTTTTGCAGCGAATCCAGCACCATCCGCAAAAGTTCATCAATGCTGAGCGCGCTGGAGAACGCCATCCCGATCTCCATGAGCGTCTGATTCTCCTGCCGCTCGCGGTCCGCCTCGCGCAAGAGTTCCAGCACGCCGCCGCTGCGGGTGGCCTCCTTCGAGGCCGTCACGAACTTTTCCGCCAGGGCCGGATCGGCCTTCCCTTCCCGCATGGACTGCACAAACGTCTGCGAGAGATCCGCGACTTCTTCGAGCTGCGCTTCCACCCGCTCGATCAGATCGGCCGGCAAGGCGCTGCCGCGGCGCGAACTATCGCTCGGAACGGCGGGTGTACTCATGCGGGCGGGCTACTTCAGGCTCGCCATCGCGGCACCGACATTCGCATGCACTTCAAAAATCGAATTGAGTTTGGTGATGACCAGCAGCGATTCGATCTTGTCCGTGACCCGCGCCAGCTTCAGCTCGCCGCCCGCGTTGCGCATCGTGCTCAGGGCCGAAATCAATAGTCCGAGTCCGGAGCTATTCATCCACTCGACTTCGCCGAGGTCCAGAATGACCTTGCGCTGACCCTCCGCGACGGCCTTTTTCAAGTCATCGTGAAAGCTGGCCGATTCCGGCCCGCCCATCACCTTACCCTTGAGTTCAAAGATGTAAACCTTGTCGTCGCTGCGTGTCGTGTACTTCATGGAACTGAAAATCCTATGTGAGACTGATCGGTCAACTGTCGGGGGACACCGCTACCGTCCGATGCGGCCCTTGCGATAGTCCAGTAAGGCGTCGATAAAGAACCGCTTGGAAGGCCGGAATCGCTTATCGACGCGAATGGCGCGCAGGATGTTGATCTCCTCATCGGACGGATTCATCAGGAGCATCTGTTCTCGATCCTGCATGAAATCGCGCAATCCTTCGTACATGGGCGCCTCACTCGGGTGCGTCAGCACAAAATCGGAGATCTGCTGGCCGAGCACGAGATCCTCAACCTGCAGGGACAAACCGGAGGCGACTTTGTCGAGAAACTCAAATGTCGGTGAGGATTTCCCGTTCTCGACGAGGGAGAGGTAAGAGCGATTGACATGAATCTTGTCGGCCAGCGTCTCCTGCGAGAACCCGGCCTTCTTTCGCGCTTCCTTGATGCGGCTACCAATTTTGGACATGGCGGTAAAGGGGGGAGATGAACAGTAAAATCTGTCCTGAATATACGGAATTCCGCAAACCAAATCAACCCACCGCGTAGCATTTAGCGAACGGTTGAAGTCGGATTTTGTTGAACTTGGCTAAGTTCCGAACTGGCGGCTCAGGCCATTCGTGAGGCACTCTTCCTCTCGCATGGGCTATTCACCTCTCGCCAGCCCTTCCGCCCGGTTGTCCGCGGCACCCCACCAGCCGCCACGACTTGTGTCAGCCATGATGGCAGTGACGGTGGACCAACGACTTGAGTTATCCACAACATGCCCCCGGTTGGTCAGTCCAACGAGCACATCGCGGGGCACTTCCGGCTCGACGAACAGCTTGTCGGGCAGCCATTGCTGATGGATTCGCGGTACATCCACGGCGGCTTGCAGCTGCATTCCGTAGTCGATCACATTGACAATCGCCATCACGACCGACGTAATGATCCGCGGTCCGCCCTGACTGCCGATGGCCATGAACACTTTTCCGTTCTTCAACAGCAGCGTCGGCGCCATCGATGACAGCGGCGTCTTGTCCGGCTCAACCTCATTGGCGGCATTCCCCACCAGTCCAAAATAGTTTGGCCGCCCCGGTCGCGTCACAAAATCATCCATTTGATTGTTCAGAAGGATTCCCGTCCCCGGCACGACCGCCGCGCTCCCGAACGGGGTGTTGATCGTCGCGGTCAGCGAAACCGCATTGCCGAACTTGTCCACGACGCAGAGATGCGTCGTATGCTTTTCGGCCGTACTGTCGAAGGCCCACGGATTGCCCGGACCACTCAAGTGCACATGTCTGGCGAATGGCATTTCGGTCCGCCGCTGCTCCGCATAGTCTTTGCTCGCCAAACCAACGGAGGGTACTTTGGTAAAGCGCGGGTCGCCCAGAAACTCAGCGCGATCGGCGAAGGCGATTTGGAAGGCCTCCGCAATCGTATGGTACGCCGCCGCCGAACCCGCGCCCAGCGTGTCGATCCGCAGCGGCTCCAACAGGTTTAGAATCTGAATGACGTGCAGCCCGCCGGAACTTGGCGGAGGCATCGCGACGACCTCAAGACCGTGATAGCGGCCCCGGACCGGGTCTAATCGCTTTGGCTCGTATTCGCGCAGGTCATCCCGGGTGATGATTCCGCCGGAGGCGGCGCAATAGTCCGCGATCGCGGAAGCGATCTCCCCGCGATAAAAAGCGTCCACTCCTTCGGTCTGAATCCGGCGAAGTGTTTGCGCCAAATCAGTCTGTACAATTCGCTCGCCGAGCTTCTTTCCGGTCGATTCGTTGGTCAGAAAGATCCGCCTCGTCGCATCGAACCGCCGCATGCGCTCCACCTGCGTCCCGAGATTCCGTTCGTACCGACCATTCGCGATGAATCCGGTGTCCGCGAGGGCGATCGCCGGCTCGAGCAGTTCCGACAACGACTTCGTTCCGAACTGTGTAAGCACATAGTTCAGGGCCGCCAATTCGCCCGGCACGCCTGCCGCCAAAGGCCCCGTCTCGGAGAGGTCGCTTTCGGCGCTCGTGTCGGCCGGCACAAACATCAGGCGCGTCGCGGCAGCCGGTGCCACCTCTCTTCCGTCAATAGCGATGTCCCTGCCGTCAGCCGTATGCAGCAGAATGAAGCACCCGCCGCCGATACCGCTCGCATAATTTTCAGTTACGCCGAGCGCCAGTGCCGTCGCCACCGCCGCATCGATCGCATTGCCGCCGTCCCGCAAAACCGCCACTCCGACCTCGGTTGCCATCCCGTCCGCACTGCTGACCATGGAATTCTTCGACCACGTCGGACGCGCGGACACTGCGTACAGCGAAGCCGCACTGCCCGCCAGTGCCACCGCCACCCATAGAATTCGTGTCATTGCCTTCATGTTTGTTTATCCAATGCACCAACCCGTACCGTCCGCCTCGCCGGGCGAACCCGGAACATCGCCCCGCAGCGCCCACCTCGGTGGGCGAGACCAATCCCGTTCCCCGCGCAATATCCCCGTCGCCACCGATCGGGGTGCCGCCCCCGGACCCGGCACCCGGGTACTCTGCGCCACAAGCAAGCAGAGGCACGGTCAACCACCGTGCCTCTGCTACGCGCCATCCAACCCAACACCAACCTCAGTTGGTTGCAATCACGTGATAGAACGCCTGCTGCGCGCCGATCGCCGCGCCGAGATCGGTGTACGTCGTGCCGATCACGGTATCGATCGGGGTATAGACGCCATCCAATTCTGTCGCCCGTTCGATGCGGTATCCTGTTGCCCCCGCGCTCGCCACCCACCGCAGTTCGATGTCATCCCCGATCCGCAGTGCAGTCACGTTGATCGGCACCCCCGGCTCGGCCGCACCGCCGGCAGTGATGGCAATCGTGATGACCGGCGAATCCGGATCGTTGCTGCGGACCTGCAATGCAGTCAGGCTCGGATCAGAGCAAAGCAGATCGCCGACCACACGCACGTAGAGCGTATCACTTTCTCCGCCCGCCAGCGTTCCCGCCACGGGTAACACATCGACGTAACGTGGACCCATCGCAAACCGCCGCACCTGATTGTCTCCCACCGGTGTGGCATTATTGTGGATGGCCATGAGGCCGACCGTCTTGGCGGCATTCTGAATTCCGACCGTCGCGCTGTTCAGGCGAATAGTCCCCATGCTGCCAAAGATCACCTTGGACTCGCCGCCGGGAGTCAACAGGATCTCGAAGTTGTACGTCCCTTGATTCGGCGCCGTCCCGGCCCGCACGTTTTCATACAACACCGCGGCGGAATCGACTCCGTTGTTCCAGTAGCGGACATTCGTTCCCGCTAATTGTGGTTTCAGATCATCCCACCAGCCGAAAATTGCCGCCGCCGGAGCCGTGCTGCCCGGCAACGGGACGTTTACCGCCAATGCTGTCGCGCTGTCGGCGAAACTGATCCAGCCGTTCGCCGAAACCCAGAACCGGTTGTACATCTCGCCGTAGAATGGGAAGTCAAACGGCAACACGTAGGGTCCCAGCACCTGGTCACCCGTCGCAAATGTGAGTTGCACTCCCGCGGCGGAGAGGTTCAACCATTCAAACGGCGGCCCGCACGGGCCGTTCGCATCTTGCCACCGATAGCCGTACGCATCGGCCGCGCTCGTATCCAGCGTGGCTCCGCTGCCGAAGCCCGTGTTGTAGCTGATTGCATTGAAGCCCGAATTCTGTACCACGACGGGTTGCGTTTCGATCTCGCCGGGCAAAAGGCCGAAATCCAGCGCCAGTGGCGAGACCATGATGTTTCCCGGCGGCGCTAACTGAACGTCATCAACGTACCAGCCTTCCTGCGTGACACCGGCATCGGTGTACATCCGGAACCGAATCTGCGCAGTCGCGCCTGCCGGGTATGCGACCAACGATATTGACTCATAGGTCCAACCGGACGATCCGTTGTACGGCCCGCCGATCACCTCCCAGCCGTTGCCCGCGTTGATCTCGACGAAGCCGTAGTCATAATCGGTTTCGAGGCTGTAGTAATGCCAGAAGTTGAGCATGGAGCCGTTGCTCAAGATGACCGCGGGGCTGACCAGACTCGCATTCATGTTGTCGTCGTAGAGCCCGGTGCCCTCGTTGCCGCTGTACCACGAATGCGAGGGCGATTCCGCGCGTCGCGTCGAGAGATGCCAAAGTGTGCCCGTGCCCTCCGTCGTCCAGCCGTTCGTACCGCCTTCCATGTCGTCCACAAACACGGGAGTACCGATCACCGCGCCGACATTGACAACGGTATCGAGACCGGTGCTGGCCGACAGCGTGAGGTCAAAGGTCAGCCCGTACGAACTGGGCGCGTCGCCACTCACTTGAATCACAAACAGGGTGGCACCCGTACTGGATTGCGCCGGAGTCAGCGTCGGCCACGTGGACGAGTTGGTGAGCACGGTGACGTTCGGATCGGCCGTTGATAACGTACCGACCAGTCCGTCAATGTCCAGCGCGCCTTCATTCTTCAGGGTTACCGAAAGGCTGAATTGCTCGCCCGGATCGACCACTGCGTTGCCGTTGCCACCCAGTTCGGTCTGCTGGTGGGTCGTCTTCTTGATCCATTGATCCGGCGGGGTCAGACTGCCGGCAAGCCGCGCCACAAACAGGTAAGCAGTCTGCATCTCCGTCGTCAAGGTGGGGATTCGGCTCGGCGCGGGCCAGAACCCGTCGCTGCTGGTCCCGATCTCGGGCGTCACGCCGAAGACTCTGGCGCGCTGGGAGATGTCCCCGTAGCACCAGTCATTGCAGTCACCGTTCGTATTGTACAGCAGCTCCCAGGCCGTTCCGGTCGCGAACACTTCGCCGCTGCTCTGCTGGATGAAATACTGCATCGAATCGATGATCACGTCGTACGTGGCATTTTCCGGTGTGTACCCGCCCTGATACGTGCTGGTACCCCACGGCTTCAACAACAGATTCGAGTAGGTGTGATTGTTGATCGCGATGATGAAATTGCGCTCATTGAAGAACGAAGACATCACTTGCGTCTCCGGCTCCGAGGCCGGTGACGGACCGCGGTAGGTCTCGGAATTCGGCGTCGGCGACGAACCGACGTTATCGTACCCCCACAGGTACGACCAGTTGCGGTTGAGGTCGATCCCGTAAGAACCGTCCCCGTTGTTCCGGCGGTTCTTGCGCCACATTCCGCCGCCGTTCGGGTTCGTGCTCTGATTGTAGGCGTACCCGTCCGGGTTGACGCACGGCACGAACCACAGCTCGCGCGTCTCCACCATGTCCCGCCACGGCTGTACGTTATTGGTGTAGTTCTGACAGAGATTCTGCATGAACAGCAGCACGGCCTCCATCGCCGCCGGCTCCCGCGCGTGAATCAGCGAGTTGTAGAACACCTCCGGCTCGTTCTCATCCACGTCCGGATTGTCGCTGATCTTCATCGCCCACAGTACGGAATCCCCCAGCGACCGCCCGATGTCCATGGGCGCGGTCGTAATCGTTGGATACGTCGCGTGCAGCGTATTCAGAAACGTGACGATCTCGGCGTAGGTCCTGTAGCCGCCCATGAGGTCGAGATTGCCTTCATCCCGCGCCCGCCGGACATAGAACTCCTCGAGATCGGTGTGAATCAACTCCCAGTTATAGCCGTGCTCGGCAAGCCACGTCAGGTCCTCCGGGAACGCCGCGATCTGCACGTTCCCCGGCTGCGGCCCCGGCATGAAATCGAGCCCCACGTTCTTGAAAATCGCCTTCTCGTGCGCCGGGGTCTTGCCCCAGACGCGAATCAACGAATGATGCCGCACGTCGGCCGGACCCTGTATCTCGGCGAACACCGAGGTCATGCACGCCAGCGCCAGCGCGATGGTACAAACGAGCTTCATGGGTATGCCTGTAAGAATTCTCCGCCGTGATCTGCGCATGCTGCGCAGTGGTGCCGTCATCGTGCGAGCACGCCGCCGCGCGGCAGCGGTCCCAGATTCACTCCGTTCCACGACCGCACGATGTAGAACAACTCATTCTGAGCGCTCCAGCCGTTTACCACTGTGTAGGTCGTGTCCGCGGTTTGATCCACGAACGTCAAGTACCCGCCGTCCAAGTTCACGTCGCTGTAAATGCGATACGCCGCGCTCCCCGCGTTCTCCCAAAACAGTCTCAGATCGTTGCCGGAAACGGACACCACGAGATTGGCCACCGGCGCCAGTGTCTCCGGGCCAAACGCCGACACGACCACGTCATCGACATACCATCCTTCCAATCCGGTTCCCGCATCAGAACCGAATCTCCAACGAAGCTGAACATCCCGGTCAACGTACGCGCTCAAATCGACCTCCACGATTCTCCACGTGGTCTGGCTTCCCGCCCAGCACGGACGCCCGGCCAGCGGTCCCGTCACCGGATTACCGCCGCCCGCGAGAATCCGGAAGGTCTTCGGGTAACCGCCCACTGGCGCGAGTGCCGCGAACGCACCGCCGTTCATCGAGAGTTCCAGCACTCCGCCGTCATAAGCCGAATCCGGATACGCGCCCGACAGCTCCGATTCGATCTGATACGAGAATCTCAACCGCGCCTCCGCGGGCAGCGCCGGGATCACCGGCGAGACCAAGAGTGCATCATCGCGCACCCCGTACGTTCCCGTTCCCGGGTCACCGCACTTGTACGAATTCGGTGCGCTCTGCGCGCGCTCCGTGGAGACGTGCCACTGGTCACTCCAGCCGGCACTCGCGCTGTGTGACCAGCCCGGCGCGCCGGAATCGAAGTTCTCGTTCAACAAGTACACCACCGGCCGCGGATGCAACAGCACATCGTGCACCGTCGTATCATTGGCGGCAACGGTCAGCTGCACGTCCTGCGATACATAGCCGTAAAGCGAATAACGCACGGTGTAGGTCGAATCCCCCGGCACGACCAGCACGTAGGCGCCGCTGCCGTTGGAGTTCGTCAACTGCGCACCGCCCACGATTTCGACCTGAGCCTGCAACGGATTCAGCGTGCTCTCGTCACGAATGACGCCGGCGATCCGGCCGTATCCGGAAATGACTTGCAACACCGCCGCGTAGGCATCGACAAACCCCCAGCCCGACGTATTATCTTTTCCCGCCGCGTCCTGGTCATGTGCGGTGCGCATGATGATCGACTTAATCGTCCGCACATCGACGTCCGGATTCGCGGATCTCATAAGTCCCACAATACCCGCCACGTGCGGCCCGGCCATCGACGTGCCGCTGAACGCGCTGGAGTACGTGCTGCCCGGAATCGAAGAATACACGCTCACGCCCGGCGCGATCACTTCCGGTTTGATCGACCCGTTGCAATCGGACGGTCCGCGCGAGGAGAAACTAGCCATTGTATAGGGCTGGAGCGTGTCGCTCGTCAGGTCCGCCGCGCCGATCGAGAAGAACGTCACGCTGTCCATGGCCACGTTCGCCGGGCTGCGGTGAGAAGCGGCACTCGGCCCTTCATTGCCCGCCGAGAACGTCACCACGCACGTCGCCGCTTCCAAGCCTTGTATCGCCGCATTCCAGCGGTTGTCACAATCCGAGTAGCCGGAAAAGCTGCCGTTCACTCCCCAACTGTTTTGACAGACGTCCGGCACATCGTTGACGGTATTGATGTTGCCGTCCGGATCGGCCATCCACTGATAAGCGTCGATCACATTGTTATCGAATACGCTTCCCGTTCCGCCGCCGATCGCATCGTCGGCGATCCACAGCGCGCCCGGCGCCACACCCGTCGTGTCGCCCGTTCCACCGTTCGTGGCGCCGCAAATCGTTCCCATGACATGCGTGCCGTGCTGATCATTGTCCACCGGTGTGGATGACCCGGAGACCGGTGCACGCCAGCACTGCGCGGCCGGCGCGAAATTCCCGCGCCAGCGGCCGCTCAACGCCGGATGCACACCTTCGACTCCGGTGTCACAATTCGCGACCAGCGCACCCGCGCCCGTCACGCCCAATTCGTACCACACTCGCGGAGCGTTCAGGGCCCGGATTCCGATCGGCGGCGTATTGGCATCGCTGTCGAGCAACTCCCGCGGTTCACCGCGGATCGGATCGATCAACTCGACTTCAAAGTTCAGTTCCACATAGTCCACGTCACTGCGATCAGTCAACACCTGTGCCGCTTGCTCGCTCCCATAAACCACAAACGCGTTGACAATCCAGAATGCCTTGTATCCGTCAACCTCCCCCGCCGCCTGCATTTCATTCAAGACGTCCCGCACGGGTCCCTGACTGCGTTCCGCCGTCCGCTGCAGTTCGCTGACGACAATTCGATGGTGCTCGACGCGCGGGCGGTGCTGTGCGCACAACGCCGCATCCAGCGCGGCCACGTCCACCCGGTCCGCCAAATACACAATCATCGACTGTTTCGCGCCCGGCGTCAGCTCGAACGCATCGCTCAAGTCCACCGCGAGCTTGTTCACATCCGCAAGGGCGACACTCACGCTCTGCAATATGCAAAATAGTCCAACCAGCCAGATCCAAGTTCTACGCAAGTTCATCGTCTTGTCCTCTGTGCATTTCCAACCAGTGAAGTGGTCAAAGTCCTATCTCAGTTTACTCAAAATCTTTCGCCGGGGCGCGCACCCTCGCGCGCCCGGAGTGTCGGCACTCCCCCCACATCCTGTGGGGGGCCGGGGGGGTGCGCGTCTGCGCGCATCTGCTCTTCCCCGCCGAGCCGTCCGTCCCCCCGCAGCCGGAAACGGAGATCTTCTGCCGAGCAGGGATTCCTTCCCTGCCGGAATTGTCAGCATCACGGTTTCGTCAACCGCTGAACCCAAACCTGTGGGTGCCAACGGCGTCGCCCGGCTGCACTTCGCCGAGCCGTCCGCCCGCCCGCCGCCCGGAATCGGAAGGTCGGCACTCCCCCCACATCCTGTGGGGGGCCGGGGGGGATGCGCGCTTCGCGCAGCTACTCTTCCCCGCCTACTTCCGCCCGACCTCAACCCCTTTCGACACAATGGCATCTGGGATCCCCGGCAGCCTCGGCCCGCCCGCGACCGGCGGGCCATCGCACATGCGTACTTCGAATTGCTGCCGCGCGGATGGCAGTGTCGTTATGGCGAAGAACGTGTCGGCAACCGTGGCGACAAGCGTCGTTAAGACACTATCGTCCAATGTCCCGCTATAGATGCAATAATACGGCGTGTTCAAGCGCGCCCAATTTAGCGTCAATCCGCTGAGGCCGGCCCTCGCCACGAGCGCCGCCGCAATGGTGCTCGGGGCCGCCTGCACAACAACGCTTGGCGACCAGAATTCTCGGTCGGGTTCCGAGCAACGCACGGTCACACCGCAGTCCAGCGCGCCAAAGCCAAGCGTGTTATTGGTCAGCCGGATCGGCACACTGACGCTGCCGCCGGCGGGAAGGACTCCGATCCGGAGATCGCGCACCTCGGCAAAGGCAACTCCACTCGGCGTCGGCGGCGTAAAGCGCAACAGGCAGTTGTTGGTCAGGAACGTGGAGTTGTACGCCAACTGCGCGATTTGCGCCGTATTCCGGCCTTTCAGTCCCACCGTGCACTGATTCACCGGCCCGTTCAACGTGCCGTACGCGAAGTCGATCCGACCGTCATGCCAAAGCACAATCTGGAACGTCTGCCGGTTGGTGGACTCCCACCAGCGCACATTCTGGTACTGCACGATCACGCGATCATTCGCGGTGTCAGAATAGGAATAGATCCGCCCCTGATCGCCGCTGGGGAAGTTCAGATCACGCCAGTACGGCGCCAGCATATAGTAAGGATCTTTCTGCAGGCTCAACGGCTGGTTGATATACTCCGCCATCGCTGAGGTAAACGTCAGAAATCCGTTCGTGCAAATCCCCACCCGGTCGAAACACCGGTCGTACAGTTTGAAGTGCCAAGGCAGTACATACGGGAAGTAGATCGAATCATCGGCGACCACGGCCAGATTCGCCCCAATGCTCGAGATGTCGGTGAACGAGTACGGAGGGCCTCCGGCGCGCGAGTCGCTGACTACATAGCTCCCGGCCACCGAATCCCCCGGTACCGCGACCGCATAGGAAACCGGCAGCGTACCCGAATTGACCAACACCAGCGCGGTGTCCATGGCCTGGCCCGACGGCAAATCGACCACCAGCGGTGCATTGCTCACGCTCAACTGTGCCAACCCCGCCACGGCTGCACCGGGAGTCATCCGCACCGCGAGACCGCTTTCGATCGGCGTGGCATGCGCCGGATAGACTCCGTTCGCTCCGTATTGCGAGTAGCTGTTGGAACCGCCGGACAAGTCGATGCCGACGGTCGCGGACTCCGGGACATCCACGGCGTCATAAAAATACTCGATGATCGAGTTTCCGGTCGTTGTCGGATAAACTTCCGGGTTCAGCACATGAATTTGAAACGTGGCAAACTGATCCTGCGAATCATAGCGCGGGACATGCGAGAACTCGACGATGAACCGCCCCAGTCCGGCGTCGAACCACGAGCAGATATCGCCGCCGTAAACGTCGCTGAAGTCATCCCACAATCCGAACATGGCCGGTCCCAACGTGGTCGGCAGATTCGTGTTGATATATGCCGCCATCGTCGTACCGTTCAGATGCGCGAAGCCGTTGCCATGGACGTACAGCCGATCTCGCGTGATTCCGTAGTAGGTAATCGGAAACGGCAGCAGGACTTGCACGCAACCGTCATCCTGAAGATTGTGCACCACGCCGCGTCCGCCGGCGATCGGAGCGCACTCGATCCAGCGATACTCCGGGCCGCCCATGTCATACGAGTCGCACGGAATATAGCCGAAGCTGTCCGGCGGACCGCACATGTGCGATGGATTGAATGGCAGCACCACCTCAATATCCACAATGCCGCCGGGAATCACTTGGACCGCGGGCACCAGCGCGTCCGCGCAAAATCCGTTGCGGGCCGTGACGTCATACACGCCGGCGGGCAACCCGAATTGGAATCGCCCCGCCAGGTTGGTCGTCACCGGCTGCAGCGGCTGATTCACCAATTCGACGGTGCACCCCACGGCCGGCAGTCCTCCGCAGTCGATCACGGTTCCGCTCAGCACGCCATTGTTGCTGGGTTGCAGAACCACATCCGCCCACAGCGTGTCACCCGGCAAGAACACGGTCGTCGCCTCAAATTCATTGAACGACGGAAGGACGATCTGCCAAGTGAGCGGAATCTGAGCCGGCATCGGGAAACAGAAATAACCATAGGCATCCGTCACGAATTGCTGCGGATAACCCAGAATCGTGAAGGTCGCCGGGACCGGTTCACCCCAATCGTCGGTCACGGTGCCGGCCACCCAACCGACTCCGTAGATCGCTCCCTGCACGGCGGCCAGGGCATCAATCAACCCGTATCCGCTGTTGTTGTCATTTCCGTTTGCACCTTGATCGACCGCGGAGTACAGGAGGATCTCCTTCAGCGAATCCGGATCGAGGCCCGGATTTGCCTCAGCCATCAGCGCCAACACGCCCGCCGAATATGCGACGCTGTACGAGGTCCCGGTCGCGTAGCCGTAACTCGACCCACTGCCGGCGCAGCGCACGTTTACGCCCGGCGCCACCACTTCGGGTTTGATTCTCAGGGCGGGATCTCCCGAACACACCACGGGTCCGCGGCTCGATTGCGCCCAGACGTCACCCGTTGCGTAGTCCCATGCCCCGACGGCAAACCCGTCGGTCATGTTGCTGGCCCGGTCGGCTGGAATCCGGATTCCGGACACCGGATTCTCATTTCCGGCGGCGAACACGACGGCGACCCCGGCGGCTTCGAGATTGTCAATAGCGGCATTCAAGACGTCATAACATGCCGGAATCGAGCCCGGCACAATTCCCCACGAATTGGAACAAACGCGCGGAACATCGTCAAACGTATTTACATTTCCATCGGGGTTGGCCAACCACTGGAACGCGGCAATCGCCGAGGCGACCGTCTCGGCTCCGGACAAACTGAGCGCGCCGGAGATCCAGCGCGCTCCCCACGCCACGCCTACCGTGTCACCCGGCGCCATTCCGCAAATCAGGCTCATCGTCTGAGTTCCGTGGGTATTGTAAGCCACGGGCGTCGTCGATGAGCCTGCCAGGTCAAGCCAGCACTGCTGCCACGGGTAACCGAAATTCCCGCGCCAACTGGATTGCAGAGCCGGGTGCGTGCCGCTGACTCCCGCATCGCAGTGGCTGACGAGCACTCCTGCCCCGGTAATGCCCATCGCCCAGACATCCGGGACCCGCATCAGCCTCAGGGCGAAATGTAGCGAGTCCAGCGTCTCGTGCTCTCCGCGCCGTCCCTCTTGCGGAGCAATCAACTCGAGCGCGGCGTCCTCCTCGATCGACGCCACCTCGGGCCTATCGGCAAGCTCCCGGAAGACAGCTTCGGTCGCGAGAACCGCCACCGCATTCAGTATTGTAAACGATTGGTATGTATATACTTCGCCAGATGCATGGAGCTCGCCGAGCCTCGTCAGCAGCCCGGTCTGTTCAGCGTCTGCAACTTGTTCAAGCCCGACCAGAAGCTCGCGATTCCGTGCGGCCAGCTCTGTTCGGCGGGTGACGGGCTGAAGGACAGATAAGTCGAATTGGCCACTGAGAATAACAATTCGGCCGACCATTGCTTCACGGGAAACTCCAGGCTGCGACGGATCTGTCGCGGCCCGGAGAGACCATGACAAGCCTTGCGGCAGGCACAGCAGTGCGCCGAAGACCAGTAGCGGCAGTGCCCAACCCCATCCTGGGCGGCCCGTGCTATTCACCTTGCAAACGCTCTTCACAAATTCCCGATCTCGTTCCTCGTGACTCTCATCCGAAATTCGGTAGCTCCGGCGTACAGCTCGCCCAATATACCACAGCGCTTAAATATAAGCATTTATCGCCCCGGTTGCCAGACGATTACCCCCGATGATCCAGCTTTGCCGCTCTCGCCGATTTCTTGCTTTTTTATGTTTTTATTGTAACTTAGTCCCATCAACGGTGTCCCAGAAGCTGCATGAACCGTAACGACCCGAGCATTTTCCTCTGTTTTGGTTTCATGACCGTCATGAAACTCTTTCTGCTTCTGTGCATCGGTTGCGCGATAGTGCCGGACAACGCTGCGGAAGCGGTTGAAACCCGGCGGCTTTCCGGTTTTCAAGCGTTGATGGACACGCTGGTGGCGGGGGATTACCCTGCCGCGAACCAGATTTGTGATTCGGTGCTGAATTCCGGCGGGTCTGCGGCGGCAGCGCTATATGCTCGAATGGCGGGCATTTACGCCCGCATAACGGATTATGAGGATAGCTCGGGTCGCGGTCTATTTTTCGCGCTTTCCGACAGCTGCCTGCACCGGGCGCGTGCCGACCTGGCGTTGCCCGGCGCGGATCGGGCCGCTTTGCACTATTTGATCGGCAGCTGTTATTCGTCCAAGGCGCTTCTGCTCAACCGCGAGGGCAGCTCGCTTTCTGCGATCCGGTTGCTGATGAAGTCGCGGGACGAGTTCGCCCGGGCAATCGAAGCGGATCCGGAGTTTTATGATGCCTATCTCGGGCGTGGAGCGTATCGTTACGGGGTAGCGACGCATGGCTCTTTGGTCGGCTTCCTGCCGTTCATGCCCAGCAAGAGTTCTGGCTGGAGCGACATGTGGCTGGCGGTTCAGAGATCAGATTTCTCGAAGTGGTCGGCCCTGACCGCGCTGGTGTGGTTTGCGCTTGAGGACAAAGAGTATGCTTTAGCCGACAGCATCTGTCTGGCCGGGCTGCAACGATTTCCGAATTGCCGCGGGTTCCTCTGGCCGCAACTCAGCCTTCGGGTCCGGCAGGAACGTTGGCCCGAAGCTGACGCGATCGCCCGGAATCTGTACGCGCAGTACAGTTCCCTCGGGGCCAACGCGTATGACCAGATCGGCCTTTGCCTGCAAATCTCGCAGATTTGTGACCGGCTCGGCAGGTCCGATGAGGCTCGAGAGTGGGCGAACCGAGGGGTGCTAACTCCTCGAACAACGGCCGTTTCCGAGCGAAGACGAGAGAAATTGCGAGAACTCGCGGTGCGTGCGGCACAATAGCGCGCGCCTGTCGGAATGGCTCAGTTCCTGTCATTCTGACTCACCCCCATGACCACAGTCACCCCTGAGCACAGCCCCTTGATTGCAGCCGGTGAGTACCCGTTGATCGACCGGCTTGGCGCAATCGCCGATCTTGAGGGGGTCGAGCTGTACGCCGTCGGCGGCTTCGTCCGGGACCGGCTGCTCGGCAGGCCATTGAAGGACATCGACTTCGCGGTTATCGGCGATGCCGTCGGGTTCAGCCAGTCCGTGGCCCGGGAGCTGCGGACAAGTGATCCGATTGTATTCGCGAAGTTTCAGACGGCGAGAGTCGCCTGTCACGGAGTCGAACTCGACTTTGTAAGCGCGCGGGCGGAAACCTATGACCCTGCATCGCGTAAACCAGACGTGGTGTCCGCGGGTCTAATCGCTGACCTGACGCGTCGGGACTTCACCGTGAACGCGCTGGCAGTCGGGCTGAACCGCCACGGTTTTGGGTCGGTTATCGACCTGTTCAGCGGGATCGCGGACCTGAAATCAAAGGTTTTGCGGACGCCCTTGGAACCCGAGCGGACTTTCAGCGACGACCCCCTGCGGATGATGCGGGCGGTCCGGTTTGCCGCTCAGCTCGAATTCAGCGTGGATCCGTCGGCGCTGGCCGCGATCCGGCTGATGGCGCCGAGACTGGCCATTGTCAGCCAAGAACGGATCACCGACGAATTCATCAAACTGCTGACGGCGTCTCAACCGTCCATCGGCTTGCGATTGATGTACTTGACTGGGCTGTTGGATGTCGTGTTCCCGGAAGTCGCCAATCTGGCGGGTGTGGACCAAGTCGGAACCCATCACCATAAAGACGTATTCGACCACACGTTGCTGGTCGTTGATAATATCGCCTCCCTCACCCCCGATCCGGAACTCAGGCTGGCGGCGTTGGTTCATGACATTGCCAAGCCGCGGACCAAGCGGTTCCAGCCGCAGGTCGGTTGGACCTTCCACGGTCATGAGGACGTGGGTTCGCGGATGATGAGGGCAATCGGACGTCGCATGCGGCTTCCGGAGCATACCACAGCCCGGGTTACCAAGCTGGTCGGTCTGCACATGCGACCGATCAACCTGACCCGGGAAGAGGTTACCGACAGCGGGATTCGTCGGTTAATTGTTGACGCCGGGGACGACCTTTCCGGGCTGATGACCCTCTGCCGGGCAGATATCACTTCGTCGAAGCCCAACAAGGTTCGGCGCTATCTCGAGCAGTTTGATTCGCTGACGGCCCGACTTTCGGAAGTTGTGGAAAAAGACCAGCTTCGCGCGTTTCAGAGTCCGGTTCGCGGCGACGAGATTATGGCGATCTGCAACATCCCGCCCGGCAAATTAGTCGGAAAGATAAAGGACGCGCTGGAAGAGGCCATTCTCGACGGCCGCGTCCCCAACGAGCACGATGCCGTGCTCGCCTACCTGTACGAAATCAAAGACCAGTACTCCGGAAGCGAACCTTCGTCATGATCTATCGCCTTACCGCTCTTCTTCTGTTGTCAATGCCTGCCTGGGCAGCATCCGCCTTCCCGTTGGTGAACAGTACCGCTCCCCTGTCGGTGGATTCGCTGGTGCAGATCGGATTCCGCAATAATCCCGGTCTCCATGAAACGGAACAGGACATCCGTCTGAACGCGATCGGCAAGGTGAACGCGGCGGGCCAGTTCCTGCCGACCGCCTCGGTGGGTGCGAACTTCTCGGAGAGTCACTATTCGACCGCGACGTTTACGAATCCCGACGGTTCGGTTTCCGCTGAGGGTCGGACGGGGAGTTCCCGCTCGTCGTCGCAGGACTTGAGTGCGAGCTGGCTGCTGTTTGACGGAGCGCAGCGGTATTACCTTTACAAGATGGCGAAGTCGCAAGAGACGATCAACAACCTCACGGTCGGTGACGCGCGAAAGACCCTGGCGCGGACGATTGCCTCGCAGGCGGTACTGGTACTGACCCGGCAGAAGCTCCACGAGTTGAGCCAGAAGTTGCGCGATCAGCGGCAAGATGCCTATGATCTGGCCAAGGCGCGATTCGACGTTGGCGCGGTGACGGAGCTGGACGTGTTGCAGGCGCAAATCGCGTTGGGCCGCGCGGAAAATGACATTACTTCCGCCGCGCGCGATCTGCAATCCGCTCGCGAGCAGTTGAATCAGACGTTGGGTATTGATCTGAAGAGCGATTATGCGATCGAGGAGTTCGGCGACGCCACTCCGTTTCAATTCGAGTTGGATAACTTGATCCACTCGGCCTACGTCAACCGCACGGATCTGGAAATCGCCCGGCTGAGCTCGAAGGTGGCGAGGTACAATCTGTTGCGCACTAAACAGAACTACCTGCCGACCGCGTCGCTCGGCGCCACCTGGTCGCGGTCGCAACAGGTCGATGGGACGAGTGACGCGTGGACCTTGGACCCGAAGAATCGCTACGCAACTTATTCGCTGCGGTTGAGCTGGACGTTATTCGACGGCTTCAGTCGCGAGCTGGATGTCGTGCAGCAACGCGTGAACCGGGACAAGGCCGAGGACCGGGCGCGGCAGCTTGAGCTTTCGCTGGAGCGCGACGTACGCGATGCGTTCTACGCACTCGAGAATGCGTATAATCAGCTGCAAATTACGGGTCGCAATCGCGAGTTGGCCTCGCGCACGCTGGAACTCGAGCGCGAGCGTTACCGGCTGGGTGCCACGTCGCAGTTGTCCCTGCGCGATGCTCAGGTCACCTATGCACAGGCGGAGACCGATCATCTGTCGAAGCAGCTGGAGTATCAGAGTAATCTCATCGCGCTGGAGTTGGCGGTGGGGATGGAGTTGCGGTAGCCTCGATCCGCAATGGAACGGAAACGCCAGCGGGCCGTCGTGATGACGGCCCGCGAAGTTTTCCGGCACGGGCGGCGGCGCTGCGGACCGTTCATTGAACGGCACCAACACCAGCTTGCAATTCTGCGGGAAAGGGTGTATTATTAGAAGTTTAGAACCTCCGGAGCTGGTCGTTGCCTACCTATCAAATTCAATTATCACAAAGACTTCAGGAGGAGATTGAACGTCGGGTTTCCGCGGTTCAGGCGTATGTCCTGAATCATGAAACGGTAAGTCGTTTCGCTCCGGAGGACATGCGCGAGGCCGTCACCTGCTATTTCGCGTCGGGCGGCAAGCGGCTGCGACCGGCGGTGTTGCTCTTGTGCTGCGGCGCGGTCGGCGGGGACGAAGCCACGGCGATCAGTGTCGCGGCGGCCACGGAGATCTTTCATACCTGGACGCTGGTCCACGATGACATCATCGATCGGGATCCGATGCGGCGCGGCCAGCCCACCGTCCACGAGCGATTCTTCCGCAAGCCTTCGACGCACGCCCTGTTCGGCACGGGCGCGGAAGCGCGGCACTACGGAGTCAGTGTGGCGGTGCTGGCCGGGGATGTCCAGCACGGCTGGGGGATCAGCCTGATGACCGAATTGACGCGCAAGTTCGGCGTCGATGCGGAAGTGACGCTGGCGTTGATCAATGAACTGGACACGCGCGTGCTCTGCACGCTGGTCGAAGGCGAAATGTTGGACGTGCAATACTCCCGCGTTCCCATCGACCAGCTCACGATTGAGCAGATCGAGACGATGTTGTGGAAGAAGACTGGCGCGCTGTACGAGTTCTGCGGGACGACCGGAGCGGCCATCGGTTTGAACACTCCGAATCTCCATCATCCGCTGGCGGTCGCGCTGGCGGAGTTCTGCAGCGCGTGCGGTGCGGCATTTCAGCTTCAGGATGATATCCTCGGTTTAATCGGCAATGAACAAACGCTGGGCAAGCCGGTCGGGGCGGATATTCGCGAGGGCAAGCGGACGGTGATTGCGCGGCATGCCTACGCCCATGCGACGCCCGTGGAGCGCGAACTGATCTCGGCGACGCTCGGCGACCCGCAGGCGACCCCCGGCCGGATTCAAGAGGTCACTGACTTGCTGGTGCGGCGCGGCGGAGTACGCTTCACGGCGGAACGCGCGCGCGGCCACGTCAATCGCGCTTTGAAATACCTTGAGCAACTCCCGCCGACGGAGAACCGCGAGCTGCTCGCCGAATGGGCGCAGCTCATGATCGAACGGGACTTCTGATCGTGCACTGGACAGCGGCGGCCCTCGCGGGAATGGTTGTCTATCTGGACACGACCGCGGTGGGACAGTTGATGATTTGTCAGCCGTTGATCGCCTGTCCGCTGTACGGATTGCTGATGGGTCGGCCCGAAATCGGTTTGTTCTTTGGCGTGGGTTTTCAGCTTTTGTGGCTGGGCAGCTTGCCGATTGGAGCGGCGAAGTTTCCGGAAGGAAACGTCGGCGCGCTGATCGCCACGGCCACGGCCGCCTCGGTCCCGGCCACGGCGGCGGGCGAACCGGCCTGGTTCGTGTTGGCGATTGCCACGATGGCCGGCGTGCTGGCGTCATATCTCGGCGGGGAAGCGACGCCGCTCGTTCGCAAGGCCATGAATCATGTCGCGCCGCGTGTCGTGTCGGCGGCCGCGGCAGACGATCGGCTGCAGTTTCGTCTGCTCGTTCTCGGCGCCGTCGCCATTCACGCCCTCACGGGCGCGTTGCTGGCGCTGGTCGGCTACGGCTTTGGCCGCGCGCTGCTGGCCCTCTATTTGGGCGACTATGCCGCACTCGGAGTGCCTACTTCCATCGTCGAAGCGACGGACTCGCTGTTTTCCGGGCTATGGCCGGGATTGTTGGGCGCGGGGGCGGCCGTGCTCTTCGCGCGGTTTGTTCGCAAACGGAATGTGGTCGCGTACGGTCTCATCGCCGCGAGCGCCGGAGGACTTGCATGGTTGACACTCTGAGCAAATCCGACGCGCGGCAAATCGCGTTGCGGTCGTATGTCCTGCAAACGCTGCTGAATTTCCGCACGATGCAGGGGCCAGGCTATTTGTTCTCGCTGCTGCCCGCTCTTCGCCGGGGCGGCGGTCGTGCGGCGGAGTTGCGCCGCGCCGCGGGCTTCATGAATTCTCATCCGGTATTCGCGGCTTACGCGCAGGGCGCGATTTTGCGCCGGCTTCGGGAGAAATCGCCGGCGGGCGATGCCGAGTTCAATTCGTGGCGCGAGTCGCTGGCGGGACCGCTGGGACTGCTGGGCGATCAGCTGATCTGGGATCGCTGGAAACCGATCGTGTTTGCCGCCGGGATCATTCCGATCCTGCTCTGGCCCTCGGTCATCAGTTGGGCGGTGACCGCTTCCATTTGCCTGCTCGTTTACAACGTTCCGCTGTATCGGTTGCGGGTTTTCGCAGTTCGCCGAGGATATGAACTGGGCGAGCGGGTTTTGCAGGTGCTGGGCGAGCCGTGGGTAGGGCGGGTTCGCAAGGCGTTGAATCGCACCGGAGTCGTGGTCGCGGGGCTGGTGTTGGGAGTCAGTCTCATCCGGAGTTCGTCGGGAGCCTGGCCACTGTTCGCGCAGTTCGCGGTGGCCTTCGCGGTGATGACGGCCGGGCAGAAGTTGCGCCTGACCGTAACGCTGTCGTTGTTGCTATCGTTGGTCGCGGCGATTGCATTGGGAGTTCTGCTTTGAGTTCATCGAACCCATGATTCAGAAAGAAGTCACGCTGCTGAACCGGCTGGGACTGCATGTCCGGCCGGCGGCCCAGTTCACTAAGATCGCCGGCCGCTACAAGTCGGACGTGTTTCTCGTTCGCGACGGGATGCGTGTGAATGCGAAAAGCATTATGGGCGTGATGATGCTGGCGGCCGGTAAAGGGTCCAAGTTAATCATTGAATGTATCGGTGAGGACGAGGCGCCGCTGTTGAACGAATTGGTTCAACTGGTTGAGAACAAGTTTCATGAAGATTAGCCCTCCCAAGCCGACGGTCAGCCACCCGCTCTATACGGGCGGTGAGCTGGTGCTGCGCGGAATTCCGGCCTCGCCGGGGATCTCGATCGGCCGCGTGCACTTATTGGTGCCCGAGACGCCCGTGGTGCAGCCGCGCAAGATTGCTCCCGGCGAAGTTCCCGGGGAGCTGGTGAAGTTCGAGCAGGCCTTGACCGCCACGGCGGCGGCCATCGAGCGGTCCAAGGATCGCGCTCTATCGGTGGCCGGGATTGCCGCCGCCAAGATCTTTGACGCGCATCTGTTGATTCTCGACGATGTGGTGTTCCAGGATGATGTGCGCGCCCGGGTCACGCGCGAGCAGTTTTGCGTGGACTACATCGTCAATGACGTGCTGGGTCATGCGATCGATGTCATGGACAAGACGGAAGGCGAGCTGTTTCGCGAGCGGGCCGCGGATATTCGCGACGTGCGCAACCGGTTGTTGCGGTTCATCAGCGGGAAGGGCGATGTGATGCCGGAAGCGCCGGCGGAACCGGTAGTGCTCGTGGCGCATGATCTCTCTCCCACCGATACGTTGCACCTCGACCGGCATCTGATCGAGGCGATTGCCGCCGATACCGGCGGTCTGACATCGCACACGGCGATTCTGGCGCGGTCCCTGGACATTCCGGCGGTGGTCGGGGTAACCGACCTGTCGTGGCGGGTAAAAGCGGGCGATCAGATCGTTTTGAACGGGAACTCGGGCAAGGTGATCGTGCATCCCTCGGAATCCACGTTGGAGGAGTATCGCGCCAAGCAGCAGCGCTATCGCGCGTTCGTCTCGTCACTGGAGAATCTCAAGGATCTGCCGGCGCAGACCGCGGATGGCCACGAAGTTCAGCTGTGGGGGAACATTGAGTTGCCCTACGAAGCCGAGTCGGTGCTGGGTCACGGCGGGACCGGTGTGGGTCTGTTTCGCAGCGAGTTCATGTTCTTGACGCGTGAAACCGTCCCCACCGAAAACGAGCAGTTCGACACTTACGACCGGGCGGCGGAGATTCTGGCGCCGCGGCCGCTGGTGATTCGCACGTTCGATCTGGGCGGCGACAAGCTGCACGGATCCATAAATCTCAAGGAAGAAAAGAATCCGTTTCTCGGCTATCGCGCGATTCGGGTGTCGCTGACGCGGCGCGATTTGTTTCGCGCGCAGTTGCGGGCGATTTTGCGCGCGTCGTCGCGGGGCAATGTCCGGATCATGTTTCCGTTTATCTCCGGGCTGGAGGAGTTGCGCGAGGCCAAGGCCGTCGTGGCCGAAGCGTCGGCGGAATTGGACCGATTGCGGATTCCGCATGATCCGCAGCTCAAGATCGGGATCATGGTGGAGATTCCGTCCGCCGTTGTGATTGCCGATCATTTGGCGGAGGAGAGCGATTTCTTTTCCATCGGCACGAACGATTTGACGCAATACACGGTGGCGGCGGATCGCGGCAACGACATGGTGTCGAACTACTATCGTTCGTTTCATCCGGCTGTGTTGCGGCTGATTCAACAGACGATTCGCGCGGGGCACAAGGCGAAGATTCCGGTGGCAATTTGCGGCGAGTTCGGCGCGAATCCGGTGGCGGCGCCGCTGCTGCTCGGTTTGGGAATCGACGAGATCTCCACGAACGCGACGGCGATTCCGGAGATCAAGAAGACGATTCGCACGTTGTCGATGGCGGATTGCCGCAAGATCGCGACGCGGGCGCTGCGGATGAAGACCGCGGCGGAGATCCAGACCTACCTCAGCGGCGAGTTGAAATCGCGCCTGGCCGATCTTCCGATTTGGTTCACGTAATTCTGCTCGTCCCTCATTCTCTCCCGATATGCCCAAGCACTTGAATATTTCCGCCGAGCGGCTGCGGACGCTGGATTCGCAGGACATGCTCGGCAAGACCCTGGAACTGCCGGATCAGGTTCGTCGCGGCTTCGAGCTGGGTCATGCGTTCGCGCGCAATCATTCGTTATCTCGCCCGGACGCGGTCGAGTGGTACGGTCTCGGCGGCAGCGCCGTCGCGGGCGACCTCGTGCAAGCGTTTGGTTTCACGCCGCCGCTGGTGTCGCTGCGCATTCAGGTCTGTCGCAGTTCCGGCTTATCCGTTGATCCTCGCTTGTTGAGCAGCTATTCCGGCAACACAATTGAAACCGTCACGGCATTCCAGCAGGTACCGCCGCAGCGGATTTGGTTCAGCATGTCGAGCGGCGGCCGACTGGAGGAACTCGCGGTACAACATCGCATTCCGCATTTGCGCTTGCCGGGCGGCTACCCGCCGCGCGCGGCGGTCGGCTTTGGTCTCGGGGCATTCCTCGCGATTCTGGAAGAAGTCCACGGGTTTGACGGTAGTCGTCCGCTGGAGCTCCAATGGGAACGTCTCGCGACGGATGTCGCGCGTTATCGGCAATTGGATCGGGTGGCGAATCTTGCGCTCGCGGCGGCAGAGAAGTTCGTCGATCGCGTTCCCGTGATTTACTCAGTGGATCCCGCGGTCACCGGCGCGTTGGCCTTTCGGTTTCGCACACAACTCGCCGAAAACGCCAAGACCTGGTCGCACGTGGCCGAACTGCCGGAACTCGCCCACAACGAAGTCGAGGCGTGGTCGTCGCTGGGGCAGGTGTTGCCGCAACCGCTGGTGGTCTTCCTCGGGGGGTGGCGCGAGTCCACGCCGCTGGTGGATCCGCGTCCGTCCCTGCGGGAGTTGTTGGACTCCCTCCAGATTGCGCACATGACCATTGACCCGTCTGAACTCTGGCCCGAATCTGAAGTCCGGCTGGAAGCGGGGCTGCGGTCCCTCTTGTTCCTGGACGTCATCTCAGTCTTCCTGGCGCTGCTGAGAGCGACGGATCCCTTTGATATTCCTAACATTTCGCGGATAAAATCGGCGACTACCCGGGCTTGAAAAGGACCGGGGAAGTTCGTACATTTTGGTTTGCCCGTTCCACGACCCGTCCTTGGGCACCTGCCGCGCCCGGCCCGTGCCGCCCGCATTGACCACCCAGAGGCTTCCCGGTATTTGAAAGCGATCATCCCCGTCGCCGGAGTCGGCTCGCGACTTCGGCCCCACACGTTTACGCTGCCCAAAGTCCTGCTGAATGTCGCGGGGAAGCCGATCCTCGGCCATATTCTCGATCACTTGCAGGCGGCGGGCGTAACGGAGGTCTCGCTCGTCGTGGGGCAGATGGGTGATTTGATCGAGCAATATGTACGGGAGAACTACTCGATTCCGGCGGAGTTCATCGTGCAGTCGGAACCGAAAGGTCTTGGCCATGCCGTATCGCTCGGTCTGAACGAGCAGGATCGCGAAGTTCTGGTGATTCTGGGTGATACGATTTTCGAAATTGATCTCGGTCGAGTGATCGGCAATTCGACCGGGTCGGCGCTCGGCGTGAAAGAGGTCGCTGATCCGCGCCGGTTCGGTGTCGTCGAAATCGAGCACGGTCGGGTCTCGCGGCTCGTCGAAAAGCCGGAGAATCCCAAATCGAACTTGGTGCTGGTGGGGATCTACATGATTCGCAACGCGCAATTGTTGCGACGCTGCATCCACGTTCTATTCGATCGCCAACTGACGACCCGCGGCGAGTACCAGTTGACCGACGCGCTGCAATTAATGGTGGAGCAGGGTGAGCCGATCATGACATTTCCGGTCACGAGTTGGTTTGACTGCGGCAAGCCCGAGACGCTGCTGGCGACGAATCGCCATCTGTTGGACCAGCACGGCAGCAACGGCCAGCACGACCGGCCGGATATTGTGGTGGTTCCGCCGGTGTACATTCACCCGGAGACGACCATCGAGCGCTCCGTAATCGGGCCTTACGCGACGCTGGCCCGCGGCGCGGTCGTACGTGACGCGATGGTCCGCGATTCGATTCTCGCGGACGGCGCTCGCGTGGAAAACGCGCTCGTTGAAGGCTCGCTGGTGGGCAACAACTCGGCCATCGTGGGCAAGTTCCTGCGCTACAATCTCGGCGATTCGAGCGAGATTCTCTCGGATTCCGCGATCACGAATTGAGCCATAGAGTCCTCGCCGAGCGGGGTAACCTCGCCGAGCGGGGTGCCCCCACCCCGCCGGAATCTGGTCGGGTGCTTCACTTAGTTTTCATTCTACCCACGGCGGCGCGATATTCGGGCGAGCGCGTCTGTCACCTTCCGCTGAACCCGCCCCCTGGAAAGAGGCAATGAGAGACTTTGTATTTTCGAGCGAGTCGGTGACCGAAGGTCATCCGGACAAAATCGCGGATCAGATCTCCGACGCGATGCTCGATGCGGTATTGAAGGACGATCCCAACGGTCGCGTGGCCTGCGAGACGTTCGTGACCACGGGCATGGCGCTGGTCGGCGGAGAAATTACCACCACGACCTATGTGGATGTCCCGGCCCTCGTGCGCGGGGTGATCAAGAGCATCGGCTACACCGACGCGGCGTACGGGTTTGATTACGAGACCTGCGCGGTGATTACGACGATCGACCGTCAGAGTCCGGATATCGCGATGGGCGTGGACCGTGACGGTGCGGGTGATCAGGGCATGATGTTCGGCTACGCCTGCAATCACACTCCGGAAATGATGCCGCTGCCGATTGTGCTGGCGCATCGGCTGACCAAGCGGCTGTCGGAGATTCGCAAGAACGGCGCACTGCCTTATTTGCGGCCGGACGGCAAATCACAAGTCTCCGTTCGTTTCGAAAACGGCCAGCCGAAGGCAGTCGAGACCATCGTGGTTTCGACGCAGCACGATGAGAAGATCACGCACGAAGAGATCATCGCCGACATCAAGCGACTGGTCATCATTCCCAGCATACCGGCGGCGCTGCTGACGAAAGACGTGCGCATTTTCGTGAATCCGACGGGTCGCTTCGTGGTGGGCGGACCGCAGGGCGACGCCGGCTTGACGGGCCGTAAGATCATCGTGGATACCTACGGCGGGTGGGTACCGCACGGCGGCGGCGCGTTCTCCGGCAAGGATCCGACGAAGGTTGACCGCAGCGCGGCCTACGCGGCGCGCTGGGTCGCGAAGAACATCGTGGCGGCGGGGCTGGCGGATGAATGCGAGCTTCAACTCGCGTATGCCATCGGCGTGGCCGAACCGGTGTCGCTGCTGGTCGATACCAAGGGCACCGGCAAGTTGTCGGAGGCGGAACTCGAAAAGAAGATTCGCAAGGTATTTGATCTGACTCCGAAGGGGATTATCAGCGCGCTGAAGCTGCGTCGCCCGGTCTATCGCGAGACCGCGAGCTACGGGCATTTTGGCCGCACGGGCGACGGATTTACGTGGGAATTAACCGATAAAGTGAAGGAACTCGCATGAGCAATGGAACGGCCGCCGCGCGACCGAAGGCGAAAGCCAAGGCGGAGAAAGTGAAGCGCGACTACCATGTCGCCGATTTGAGTCTGGCCCCCGCCGGCAAGAACCGCATTCTGTGGGCGGATCATGATATGCCGGTACTGCAGGAGATTCGCGCGCGTTTTGAGAAAGACAAGCCGCTGAAGGGCAAGCGCATGTCGGCCTGCCTGCATGTCACCGCCGAGACCGCGAATCTGATGCGCACGCTCAAGGCGGGCGGGGCGGATGTGGTGCTGTGCGCGTCGAATCCGCTCTCGACACAGGACGACGTCGCCGCCTCGCTCGTGCAGGACTTCGGCATCCGGACCTATGCCATCAAGGGCGAGGACCGCGATACCTACTACGATCATCTCGACGTGGCGATGCGCTGGCAGCCGACGATCACGATGGACGACGGCGCCGACCTCGTTCACGGTTTGCACACAACGCATCGCGGTTTTGCCGAGGGGATTGTCGCCTCGCTGGAAGAGACGACGACGGGCGTGATCCGCCTGCGCGCGCTGGACAAGGAAGGCAAATTGCAGTTTCCGGTGTTCGCCGTGAACGACTCACAGACGAAGCATCTGTTCGATAACCGTTACGGTACCGGCCAGTCCACGCTGGACGGCATCATTCGCGCGACGGACATGCTGATCGCGGGCTGCACCGTGGTGGTGGCCGGTTATGGGATGTGCGGCAAAGGGTTGGCCTCACGCGCGAAGGGTCACGGCGCGGACGTCGTCATCACCGAGATCAACCCGATTCGCGCGCTCGAAGCGAAGATGGACGGCTACCGCGTGATGCCGATGGCGCAAGCGGCGACAGTCGGCGATGTGTTCTGCACGGTGACGGGCAACATCCATGTGATTCGTCCCGAGCATTTTTCCAAGATGAAAGACGGCGCGGTGGTTTGCAACAGCGGCCACTTCGACGTCGAGCTGGACCTTCCCGGTCTGGCCAAGCTGGCGAAGAAAGTGGATCGCAACGTCGTACAGTTCGTGGATCGTTACACGCTGCCCGGTGGCAACAAGATCATGATTATCGGTGAAGGCCGGCTCGTGAATCTGGCCGCGGCGCACGGCCACCCGGCTTCCGTCATGGACATGAGTTTCGCGACGCAGGCGCTGACGACCGAACATGCCCTCAAGCACGCCAGCAAGCTTTCGGTGGCCGTGCATGAAGTCCCGCTGTCCATCGAAAACTGGATCGCGACGACGAAGCTCGCGACGATGTCCAGCAAGATCGATAAGCTGACGGCCGAGCAGAAGCAATACCTGAGTTCGTGGGAGATGGGCACCTAACTGCGGTCCGCGGTCCGCGGTCGTGCCGGGAGTCTGACGCCGGCGGGTCTGGTTGGTTACCCGCGAGAACTATTCAAGAGAATCTTATGAACAGCGCGCTTCGATGGGTCGGGTTCTCGAGCGAAAATCGGCGGAACAGGATTTCGGTCCTGTTCCGCTTTTTGCTCGTGGTTGGGTTAATTCAAGGTTGCTCGTTGCCGCAGGCGCCGGGCCGCCTGCAATGGGATGTGCTGCTGACCGTGCCGTTCGGCTCGCGCACGTACCGGTTGAATGAAATGGTCGATCCGGATTCGGCGATTCGCGAGCGCGGCTACGGTGTGGGGATGAACGGCGACAGCCTGCTCTACTTCGCCGCGTACGATTCCGTCAGCGGCGATTTCGAGGACTCCCTCCGGCTCGATCCGTTCGCCTACCGGATCAGCCGACCCTTGCAGGCGATCATGCTGCCCGTGGATAGCCGGCAGAGCTGGTATCGCTCGCTCGGTGGTCTGAATCCGCAGATGGCGATCTACCATGGTCAGATCGAGAATTTGCCGCAACACGCGCTCACCGGCGCCTGCGCGTTTTCGCTCGGCGATGACGTGGACAGTCTGCGTGTGGACACCGGGTCGGTGACACTGACCGTTCGCAATGACTTGCCGTACAGTGTGGACAACCTCGAGATCTTACTGCGGGATTTGCATAATCACCGCCAACGCCTGACCGAAATTGCCTCGCTTTCGTCCGGCGATTCGGCTCAAGTCACGGTTCGGCTCGACGATGAGCTGATCGGGAGTTTGGCGAATTTCGAGTTCAACGCCACGGGTCGCGGCGGCAGCCAGATTCTGGTGGATTCGACGCAGGGGCTGGCGGTCAGCGCCGCGCTGACGACTCTGCAATGCGTACCGTTCTACGGCGTGATCCGCGAGCAGGATCTCACGCGCGATTCGTCCTTCACGCTGACGCAGCAGCACCGACTTTACGATGGCATCGTCCAGCGGGGCACAATCGACGTCACGCTCTACAACGACACGCAGCTCGACGACTCGGTGTGGATTGTCTTCCCCGAGATCACATCTCCTGCCGGCGACACCTTGATCACACGGGAGCTGGTTCCGGCGCGCGAACAGCGTTTCGTCCAAACCGACCTCGCGGGCTACTATGTCCGGCTCTCCTACAGTGATCCGCAGCTCATACACGGCACGCTGCGCTCGCGTTCGTTCCCGACGGCGAATCACCGGGTTTTCACCGGCACCGGCGATGAGCGCGTCGAGGGCGAGTTCAGCGTAAGTACGGTTTCCTTCCTGTTTTTTGACGGCGAGCTGAACAACCTCACCGTAGATATTCCCGCCGAAGGTCAAGCCGTTGAGCGCCCGCCCGAAGGCTGGGACGCCGTGCATCCGCTGCAAGTGGACGGGGAACTCGCGCTGCATTCGGCGATCGCCTTGGCGGCGGACCTAACGCTCGAGATTTCTTCCTTCTATTTGGGCGCCTTGGTTGACAGCGTGCATGTGTATTTTCCCGACATCTATCTCGGAGCGGACAGCACGCTGCCGCTGCCCAATCTGGCCGCGCTGACTTCGACCTTTCCGGATTCGTTCGCGTACAGCGGCTACCTCTCCACTCGCGGCGCGGTGGCCGTCTATGCGACGGATCAGATCAGCGCCGATATTTCGATCGTTGCTCCGCTGCGGTTCACGTTGGGTGAGGTGAATGCCCCCGGCGATGTCGAGATCGTGGAAATGGACGCGATCGACAATTTGCAGGAGGGCTCGGCGCACATCAAGATCTGGAATCGCCTTCCGGCCGGCGGCGACGCCTATATCATCGCCGGACACGACAGCACGGCGCTGCTGCCCGAATCGGGACAGGATGTGGACACGATCTATGTCGCGGTGATCCCGACCCCGCCGATTTCCGGCGGTCGCGCTACGGCCGAAGCCTTCGCCGAGTACCAAGTCGCGTTGACCCAGCCGATTCTTGCCCTGCTCGAGCATCCGCCGTTCTATTTCCGCGCGAACATTCACTTGCCGTCTTCCGGCGGCGCGGAACGGCTTGCGCACGGCACCGACTACGTGACGGTTCAAGTGACGGCGCAAATCGTCCACACGATTGACACGGAGGACGGAGAATGAGAGTTCTCATCTCGTTGCTCTTGCTGGCCGCGACCACGCTGGCGCAGCCGGTCGATCCCAACACCACCGCCCGCGCCGGGGTTCACGACCTGGGGTTGAAGTTCGGCAGCGCGTTGCTGTCGAATCCCGCGCAACTGGCGCAGGAGAAACCGTACCGCTTCTCGCTTGAATTGCTCTCGCTTTCGGCATCGGGTTGGAACAACAGTTTCAGCACGGGATTCTGGAATCGGGAGATTGCCGGCGATCACTACCTCGATGCTGCCGCGGAACAACGCATACTGGATCGCATTCCCGACCAGGGCCTGCGCTTGGACGGAGCGGTAAGTGTTCCGGTGTTCGGCCTGACCTACAACAACGTCGCGGGGCGCGTTTCTCTCGAGTCCGCGGGCAGTGCCCGGCTGCCGCGTGATTTGGCCCGGCTGGGTTTTGAAGGCAATCTGCTCAATCAGCCCTACACGGTCGGGTCGCTGCGCGGCGAAGGATTGCTGTACATGAATTACGCGCTGGGTTTCGGCCACACCTTCGAGCAGGAGTATGTCAAGCGGTTTTCCGCCGGCGCGGGCTTTCATTTCTATCAGGGTCTCGAACTCGGCAAGGTCGCGCAGGTGAGCGGCGAGCTCGTGCTCTCGGATTCGATCATCGACGGCGGTGCGTCGTTGCAGGGCGTGACCTCCCATACCGGCGACGGTGTGGGGTTCGACCTCGGCGCCGTCGCGGAGCTGAATGACCGCTGGCAGGTCGGGCTCGCCTTGCGCGAGATCGGCGTGCGCATGAGTTGGCAGGTGGACGAAAACAGCTTCATTTCGTTTTACGCCGACAGTGTGCGCATCGCGATCGACTCCCTGGACGACGAGGACTATCTGGACCGCGCGCTGCAAACCACGGACACCACTTACAAGGGCGGCGCCATCGAAACCAAGCTCCCGGTAATCCTGCAGGCGAACGCGCGGTATGCCGCCGCTCCGACGCTCGCGCTGCTCGGCGAGTTCGGCTTCGCGTCGAAAGGCACGCCGACGCAAACAGCCGCGGTGAACGTCGGTGGCGCGGCGGCGTGGCAGGCCCGGCCCTGGCTGCTGTTGCAGGGCGGGGTATCGGTGGGCAGTCCCTACGGCATTCGCTCGGGCGCTGGGATCGGTCTGCGCTTTAACTACTACGAGTTCGATCTCGCCGGCTCCTGGTTGGGCGGGCTTTTCAATGGCGCGAAGGGCGTTGACTTCGGCATCGTACACCGTTTGAAATTCTGAGCGCGCCGCGCCTCGGCGTGATGAGCAAAGCCGCCGCGCTGATTCAGCGCGGCGGCTTGCATGTTCAGGATCTCCCGCTGGTCTCACTTCGGCACTTTGACCACGAGATACAATCCGATTGCGCCGAACAGCACATTGCCGCTCCAGGCGGCGATGTAGGGTGAAATGGTCCCGTGATACCCGAGAATTTTGCCGACCTGAATGAACCCGAAGTAAACGAAGCATACGAGCAGCGAGAGTCCGAATCCGAGTACGAGTCCCCCGCGCCGGCGAAACGCGGCGAATGGCACGCCGAACAGCACGATGATGAAGGTGGCGAACGGCTGCGAGATCTTGAACGCGAGATCAACCACCCATTTCGCCGCGCGAATGCCGGAGGCCTGCAACCGCCCCACGAGGCTGCGCAGATCGAAGTAGTTCATCTCCTCCGGCTCGATGTTCACGCGCTCCAAATCGATCGGCAGGATCCCGAGATCGTCGCGCTGCAACGAATCTACGTAGGATTTCACGACCTCATGGTCAAGGTAGTCGCGCGTGTAAACGTGATAGAGCATCCAGCCCGAACCATGATAGCGTATCTGATCGGCGTCAACCCGCCGCACGATGCGTCCGTCTTCCACGGTGTGCAACCGGACCTGTCGCCCGCTCAGGGCCGCGGGATCGTACATGTCCATTCGCAAGTACGTGCCGCGCCCGGCCTGCATGTACAGCTTGCCCTGCCGCGTGGCGGTCGAGCCGGCGTTCTTTCTGATCTGCGTGCGGTAGATTTCCTTCCGCTCGTGATTCGCCGCCGGTACAATGGTCTCGCCGATGGCCAGCGCGCCGCCCGACAACGGCAGCGCGAGGAGCAAGAGCATCGTGAGCACGCGCCACAAGCTATACCCGGCCGACTGCATCGCCGTCAACTCATTGCGATAAACCAGTCCGCCCACCGTGAACAGCGTCGCGAGCAACACGGACACCGGCAACGTAAGATAGAGAATGAACGGCAGATACAGATAGTAGTAGCGCAGGATCAGCGCCCAACCGAGCTTGGCGTCGATGAACTTGTCGAGCTGCTCGGTGGCATCGACCGTGACGAAGATCACGAGGCTGGCGATGATCGCGAATCCGAGAAAGGTCAGAAACCGACCGAGGATATAGCGATCGAGCAGTTTCACGCTTCGATTGTCGCCAGCGCGCGGTCGATGCGCCGCAGCACGGTTTCGCGGCCCAGCGCATCCATCACATCGAAAATCCCCGGACTGACGGTCTTGCCGGTCAGCGCCAGCCGCAAGGGATGAATCAATTTCCCCGCGCTGATTCCGGCGGCCTCGCAGAAGGATCGCAGGTGTGCTTCGAGTGCGGTCGGATCGAACGCCGCCGTGGCGCTGAGTTCAGCGCGGTACGTTCGGAACTGCGCGACGATCGCAGCGTCGCCGAAATGTTTGGCCACACCCGCCGGATCATAACTCAGCGGGTCGCTGAAGAAGTACGGCGACTCCTCGAACAGGTCCTTCGGCAGCCGGATGCGCGTGCGAATCATCGGCAGCAGTTTGGCGAGATAATCCATCTCCAGCGACTGGCCGTCGGCATGATCGGCAAGATACTGCACGGCGTCGGCGTCGCCCAGCAACCGCAAATGCTCACCGTTCATCCACTCCAGCTTCGCGAAGTCGAACACCGCGCTCTTGGTCTGAATTCCATCCAGTGAAAACACGCGGACGAGTTCATCACGCAGGAAGATCTCGCGGTCTCCGCTTCCCGGCGACCAGCCGAGCAGAGTCAGAAAGTTGAACATGGCCTGCGGCAGAAAGCCGCGCGTCTGAAACTCCCCGACGGCGGTGGCCCCCGTGCGCTTGGAAAGCCGCTGCTTGTCCGGTCCGAGAATCAGCGGGACATGGCCGAAGCGCGGGACCGGCCAGCCCATGGCGCGGTAGATTCCGATCTGCTTTGGCGTATTCGAGATATGGTCATCGCCGCGCAGCACGTGCGACACGCGCATGTCCGCGTCGTCGCACACCACCGAGAGGTGGTAGGTCGGCGAACCATCGCTCCGAAGCAGCACGAAATCTTCCAACTCCGCTCCTTCGAAGTGAATCGGCCCGTGCACCAGGTCATCCCAGCCCAGTCCTTCGCGCGGTGCGGAAAACCGCACGGCGTACGGTTCGCCCTTTGCCCGTCGCGCGGGCGCCGCGGCGAGCGCGTGCTCCAGATCCGCGCGGAACCGGAACGCCGGCTCTTTGCGCGCCTGCGATTGCCGCCGCAGCTCTTCCAGCTCTTCCGGGGTCGTAAAATCGTAGTAGGCGCGGCCGCGTTTCACCAGTTCGTGCGCAACCTCGACAAACCGGTCCTTGCGATCCGATTGATAGACGACTGGTTCATCCGACTCGATTCCCAGCCATTTCAAGCCGTCCAGAATAACCTGGGCAAGTTCGCCGCGCGACCGCACGGGATCGGTATCCTCGATGCGCAGCAGGAACGTGCCGCCGGTCGCGCGCGCGTAGAGCCAATTAAAGATCGCCGTGCGGGCGCCGCCGACGTGCAGATAGCCGGTCGGACTGGGCGCGAAGCGGACGCGAACATCACTCATGCGGATCATCCTCATCGTCGGTCGAATCGGTGGTCGGAACCGGGGTGGCGTCCGGGTGATCGATCACGCTGAACTCAATCCCGCCGAACCAGCCGGCAATCAAATTGTACAAGAGTGCGAAGATCAATCCAGTGAACGCCCAGAGCAGCGAGAACATCAGCGCGGCGAAAATCGCGAGCACGATCAACGCCCCACCGCCCAATTCGCCGACACTTTCGCTGCCCGGCGGCAGGAACGACGGCCCGTAGGTTTGGGCGATAAAACTGACGATCATTCCATTGAAGAGGCCGAAGACAAAACCGAAGGCCAGTCCGAAAAAAAACCCGACGCGCACCGCGCTGAAGGGTTGTATGCGGCGAATTTCGCGAGTCATTTCAGGGTATCCTGCCGGACCGCTCCGGGTCGTTCGTAAGTTTGTGGCCGCAACATCAGCTCCGGCTGTGATTCCGCCGGACTGATCGTGACATTCTTGAACGCCTTGGTGCCGTCCGGCCAACGCGCTTCGAGATGGTGCAGCCCCTGGCCGAGTAACACGGTCGCGGGCGTGATCACGCCGAGCTCGCGATCATCGACCACCAGCGCCGAACCCGGTGGATCGCTGTCGATGCGCACGGTCTTCCACTTCCAGTTAGGCGCCGAACCGGTCACGGGCGGCAGCTTGCGATCGTCGCCACGCGCGATCTGCGCCATGATGAAGGTCACGCGCGTCGTATCATTGGGTTGAATCCGCACGCCTTGCACGGGCGGGACCGGCCGGTGGCCGTCAAGTCGCAACGACACGATGAATGAATCGGCGGGCAGATCGGAAAGGAACGCGGTCGTGAGCAGATCGGTCGGCCGTTTGTTCAGCACGACTTCGGCGCCCGATGGCCGCGACGTGACGATCAGCACTCCCGTTTGATTCCGCAGCAGCGCCCAGACGCCCCACAGGATCGCAAGCACGATCAGCGCCGCGGAGACCAGCAATCCGGACAGGGCGCGGCGGCGGTGCGCGGGGGAGATGGGTTGAATCACCGGCATAAGGTGCTCGCTATCGGCAGTTGGCGGAAAGCAAATTCACAATGGAGCGGAACAGCCCGAAGTTGTTGTCCATCGCGGCGTAATCTCCGACACTCGCGGGCAGTGCAATGGTCTTGACGCCGCTGTCCTGCCGCAACATGTCGAGGATGGCGCTGTGTGTGTACGGTTCAACCAGACACCACCTCACCTGTTGATCCCGGATCACATTCTGGATCGCCGCGATCTCAGCCGGCGAGGGTTCCACACCCGGCCGCGGCTCTACGGCGGCCGCGATGGTCCAGCCGAAATCCCGCGCCAGATAGTCCCACGTCGCGTGATACACCAGCACGGCGGGCGCGCCGCAAGCGCTCAGGTCCAGTTTCCAGACGGCCAGCGAATCCGTCAGCCGCCGCTCGAACCGTTCCAGATTAGCTCCGTACGTGGACGCGCCGTACCGATTCACCTGTGACAGTCCGTCCGCGATATTGCGCGCCACGGCCACCAGATTCGTGGGTCCCAGCCAGTAGTGCGGATTGCCGGCCGGATGATCGCCGTGCCCGTGCACGTCGCGCGCTCCGCCGTCGAGCGGAACGATCCCGTTGGAGCAATCAATCACACGGATCGAACGGTTTCCGGACGCGCTGATCAAGTCGTCGGCCCAGCCGTCCAACTCCATTCCGACCTTCAGATACACGGCGGCGTCCTTGACGGCGAGCACGTGCGCGGGTTGCAGCTCGACGGCGTGCGGATCCTGCGCGGCGGCGCACACGGACTTCACCGTGGCGGACTCCCCGGCAATTTCGCGCGCCACGGCGGCCAAATCATTCGTGGACGCGACGATGCGCAACGGCGCGGCGAGCCCGGGATTCACGATCAGGAACAACGCCATCATTGACCACATCATCGGCAGACAGACGTCACGCATGCAAGGTCGGTAAGTCGGCACCTGGAACTTGGATTTCGAGTTTTGAATTTCGGATGTTCAGGATAAACATAACCCCTAAGCGACACGCGGCGACTTAGGGGTGACAGGGTCAGTCAAGCGGTGGGGGACCGGTGCCGCGCACCCGGTGTCAACCGTCAGCGTGGGTCCGACAGATAGGCTTCGACATCCGTCACACGGAGCACGCCCCGGCGGAGGATGATCTCGACACCTTCGGCCCGCAGCATATTCGCGTGCGCGTCGATCCCGCCCGGGAATTTCGGATTCAGACTGCCGTCGTCCTTCACGACCCGCCAATATGGCGTGACGCGCGTCATGCCCTGGGCGCGCTCTTCCTCGGCGAACTCGGCAACGATTCTAAGAAAGATTCCCGTCGTGAGCGGACACGTCGAATCGGCTCCCTGCTCCGCAGCCAGTTCCCGACGGATCCGGGACAGCGTGGTCAGTCGGCCCTTTCGGACCTCGCGAATCTTGGCTTCGACCAGTCGCGGGGTGGCGATCAGCATCGTCCCGTTGCCGTATTGCTTGCGCCATTTTAAGGGAACATCGACAATCCTCGGCTTCGCCGGATTCTGCATCTTCACGGCCCACGGCTGGCGGCCGGAGACACTCGTGTGATGAATCGTAACCGCTGGCATAGGCGGAGTTACTTTTGGTGCGCGGCCGCGACGATTTTCAGAAATTCGGCGAGCGGCGTTCGGGCGATCGTCTCGCCGATGAGGTCCAGTGGCAGGTCGGCGAGTTGCTTGAAGCGCACGCACGACTTTCCCATATTCAGCGGCTTACCGCTCTTGGCCCATTGTTGGAGAAACCACGTTTCGATCTTCGGGTTGCCGTACACGTTCGTCAGATAGACGGACATGTAGTTCTTCTGCGAAGCGAGCGCGGCATAGACCAGCGGCAAACCGTTATAGGTATCGGGACAGGTGGCCAACGGCACGACGTAAGCGATCATCCCGTGCTGCATTACCTCCTGGTAACCCGCCGGAAGATTCGTGCGGATCACTGTTCGTACCGCGCTGATCGCTGTGCGCCGCTCCTCCGGAAGTTCGGTGAGGTAGTCGGCAACGGTGGCTGCGCCGCTGGTCGCCACGAACGAATCAGCTCTCCGCGGCCTGCTTCAGTGTCGCGATGTCCAGCTTCGTCATCGGCATCAGCGCCGCCATGACGCGCTTTCCCTTTACGGGATCCGACATCAGCTGGCCCAGCATCGACGGCATGATTTGCCACGACACCCCGAACTGGTCGTCCAGCCAGCCGCACTGACTGGGTTTTCCGCCCGCGGACAGCTTGTCCCAGTAGTAATCGATTTCTTCCTGCGTCTCGCAATGAACCATGAATGAAACGGCCGGGGAGAACTTGAACATCGGCCCGCCATTTAAGGCCAGGAACTCGTGATCGTTGAGTGTGAAGGTCATCGTCATCACGGAATTCGCGGGCAGTCCGGCGACCTTGGACACCTCTTCACTGTAACGAGCGGTCGTTCCGATCTTCGAGTTCTTGAACACGGAGAGGTAGAAATTGACGGCCGCTTCAGCATTGCCGTCGAACCAGAGACAGGTGGTGATCTTCTGCATGGGGGCTTTCAAATACCTATGGGGTCAAACAATCGATGACGTCAGGCTTCGCACCCAACGCCGCCGAGCCGGGTTAAGGTCTTCCGCAACCCGGCCGGAATCAGATCCATGCACTCCAATCTTCTGCATCGTCGCTGCAGGCTTCAAGCTTCTGCCCTTGCGGAGAGGGGGGGATTCGAACCCCCGGTACGGCTTTACACCGTACAACGGTTTAGCAAACCGCCGCCTTAAGCCACTCGGCCACCTCTCCAAAAATCCAAAGTCGAAAATCGGAATTCCGCTACCGCTCATTGCCAACGCTTGAGTGTGGGAATTAGATTGCGGGACATTTCCTCGGCCTGTGTCCGCGGGAATCCGAGCTTCGCGGTCATGAAGTCGATCGAGGATTGGATCATCCCCTCCACCGTAAGCTCCGGTTGCGTGAACTGGCCGTGCTGAAAGCAAAACCGGCAATATTCACCGGCCTGCGTTCCGTCGGCATTGGTGCCGAAGCCGGACGGCTCGGTCAGCGGCATCCCGCAACTCTGGCAACGGACTTTCTCGGGAATTGGTTCCATCAGATTCTCCCTCGATGCGGTGTCGCCCTGCGCCAACTCCAGATGGCTCCGATCAGGCTGCTGGTGCAGAGCGCCACCACGATCCACTCCGCCGTGGTGTCAGGTTCGCCCTTGATGATATCATACAGTGCCAGCGAGAGAAACAACAGCGACGCCGCCGCCACCCCCAGCGAGATAGTCTTGCGGTTCATGTTTGTACCTCGTATCTTGCGTTGCGGCCGGAGTCCGCACGGCGGAGGACGGGAGACTCGAACTCCCAAGGGCCGCAAAGCCCGGCGGTTTTCAAGACCGCTGCCTTACCATTAGGTCTAGTCCTCCCAGCCCCAAGAGTCAGGGTCCTAAGCGTAGCAATATAGGAATTTCGGGCTAATGAGTCAACCCGTGCGCCTTCATTGGTATGGAGCGCACCGCTTCCGTTTCATCCCTCATCCTTCATCCCTCATCCCTATCTTCATTGGTCCTCTTCCGTTACATCTCCCGGGAGTTCATTCCTCCCTTCGTGTTCAGCCTCAGCCTGATTATCTTCTTGTTTGTGCTGAACCTGCTGTTCCAAATGCTAGGCAGAATCGCCGGGAAGGGGCTGCCGTGGAACACCGTGGCGGAGTTCTTTGTCCTGAATCTGGCCTGGATGGTGGCGCTGGCGGTGCCGATGGCCGTGCTCGTGGCGACGCTGACGACCTATGGCCGGTTGGGAGCGGATGGCGAGATTACGGCCCTGAAAGCCTCCGGCGTCGGGCCGGTCCGCTTGCTCCTCCCCGCTCTCGTCATGGGTCTGACCGTGGCTGCCGTGCTGGTGATCTTTAATGATCGCTTTCTCCCGGACATGAACCGCCGCTCACGACAGCTGCAGGCCGACATCAAGCGGAAGAAGCCGACCATGGTGCTCGAACCGGGCGTGTTCCTCTCCGATATTCCCGGCCACGTGCTGATCGCGCGCGAAGTGAATCAGGATAGCTCCGAACTCGGCGACCTGGTGGTCTATCAGGAGAACGACCCCGACTACGCGACCACGATTACCGCGAAGCAGGGCCGGCTGCGGTACAGTGAGGCGGCGGAGGGCTTTGAGTTCGCGCTCACCGACGGGCAAATTGAACGGCAATCGAAGAAGAAGCCTGCGGAGTACCAGCAGACGGATTTTGAGCGCGCGATCTTCCGGATATCGGCGCCCGAGATGTCGCTCAAGCGCACGGAGTCCAATTGGCGCGGCGACCGCGAAATGAATGTCGGCCAGTTGCGCGGGCGAATTGTCGAGTATGAGCTTCGCGATCCGGTCAATCTGCACCGCGACATCGACAAGCTCAAGGTCGAACTGCACAAGAAGTTCTCGATTCCCGCGGCGTGTATTGTCTTCGCGTTTCTGGGCATGATCATCGGCCAATGGGTACGCAAGTCGGGGTTGGGCGTCTCCGCCGGCTACAGCATCTTCTTCTTTCTGATCTACTGGGTGTTCTTGATCGGCGGCGAGGATCTTGCGGATCGCGACCGCCTCGATCCGTGGCTGGCGATGTGGGCGCCGAACATCTTGTTCTTCGGCCTTGCGCTCGTGCTCTTCTGGCAGGAGCGTCGGGGCCGTCCGTTGATCTCCTTCGCCTGGCTCCCGCGATGGTTCGGCCGATAGCGGCGGCTTCGGTTTTCACGTTTCAAGGTTCACGTCTTCGGCGTCCTCCCTCATCCCTAGTTCAATCATGATCGTTCACATCGTCATGTGGAAGCTGCACGAGTTCGCCGACGGCGCGGACAAGGCCGCCAACGCGCAGCGCGTGAAGGCGGTGCTAATCCCATTGCGCGGTCAGATCGCGGGGCT
>JACRMR010000001.1 GCA_016214895.1 candidate division KSB1 bacterium | reverse complement strand
TCCCGTTCGGGACCCGACCGCAAAGCCGCGATGGACGGGATGCCTTGCGAGGAAGGAGTGGGTGCTCCTCCTTGCGATTTTCGCGATTTCCTTCTCCCTGCGCCTTGCGTTCCTCCACGAACCGTTCGAACGGGACGAGGGTGCATATGCATATGTCGCACAGGAGGTATTGCGGGGCAGTATACCTTATAAAGACGTGATAGAAATCAAACCTCCCGCTGTCTACTACCTTTATGCGGCCGGAATGTCGATCTTCGGGGAGACGACGGAAGGGGTACGGATCTTCACCGCGTGTTTTTCATTATTAACGGTATTGGCGGTGTTCCTGGTCGCGAGGTATCTAGCCGGGAACGGAGCAGGTCTAGTTGCGGCTCTTCTGTATGGGCTTCTTTCCTCCGCGCCATTTCTGCAAGGCAGCAGCAGCAACACGGAAGTGTTCATGGTGCTCCCCTTGGTGCTGGGCACCTATTATCTATTGCGAGCCATCGACGGGAGAGATCGCAAACACATATTCCTGTGTGGTGTATTGTACGCTGTGGCGATGTTGGTCAAGACAGTGGCGATACCGTTTATCGCGTTGGCGGTAATTTACACAATCTGTCTGCCCAAATCGGATAATGCGTTCAGGGAGTTAATGTTGGATCTTTCGGCTCTTGCTGCGGGTCCTGCGATTCTGGCTTCCATCACCTTGATGTACTTTTTTCTAAACGGTGCACTAGACGATTTCCTTTACTGGAACGTTACAGTTGCAAGGAAATACTCATCTTCAAATATTGGCGGACCGTCTTTTATTACAACGTCGAATCGACTTCTTCCCGAGTTTCTTCCGGTTCTTGTCGCAGCAGTCCCAACATTTTTGTTGTTGTTGAAAGAGCGTAAGCGGAAGGACTCCCTTATTGCGATGACTCTTCCGGCTGCGCTGATCGGGGTGGTCCTTCCGGGCAAGAATTTCCCGCATTATTTCATACAGTTGGTCCCACCCCTTGCGATCCTCGCGGGAATCGGAATGGCACGGCTCTTCGGTGCAAGGCGCCGGATGTTCCATATCTGCGCGGCAATTCTTGCGGTCATGCTGTCCATTTCGGTTTACCGCCAGTACAAATATTACCTGGTCTACACCCCGTACCAAGTCTCTATGCAGAAATACGGGACTACCTTCGTCGAGTCTCTTTATGTGGCTCGCTACCTGTACGACCGAACCCTTCCTTCGGATTACATTTTCCAGTGGGGATTCGAGATGGAGTTGTATTTCCTGACTGGGCGAAGGTCTCCTGTGCCGTTCATCTCGAGCATTTTGGTGGGATGGTCAAAGGATCCCGCCGCAGCAATTCACCGGATGGTTCAGGGGATCAATGAAAAAAAACCGAAATACATTGTGTACCAGAAGGATTGGGGGAATTTCCCTGGTGTCATGGAACTTTCGGGGATAGTGATGCAAGATTACGTTCACGAATCGACAGTCGGTTACGCCCAGATCTATAGACGGAAATAGTTACTGGTTTCCAAATTGGGGAACAAAAACTCGTGAACCGATTATCCCAGAGACTGGTATCATCAAGTTGCATGAAAGTTCGCTACGGCCTCATAACGTAATATTTTACACTTATGATCGAAGTGTGCGTCATGGAATTCTATACTTGGAAACAGTGTGCAGCGGATAGACGAGGGTATAATTATGAGTGAATATTTAAATCGGAATAATGGATCACGATTATCTGGGCCGGAATCCGTATCTGTGGTGGTACCGTGTTATAACGAGTCAGGGAACATCCAATCGCTATGTGAAAGAACATTGGCTATCTTGAAAACGATCACCGATAAGTACGAGATTATACTCGTGAATGATGGTTCTTCTGACAGCACCTTAGATACAATGATTTTGATGTCGGAAAGCGAGAAGAATATCGAATTCATTTCGTTTTCTCGAAATTTTGGTCATGAAGCCGCATCAACCGCCGGGCTGGAAGCTTCAACAGGAGAGGTAACGGTATTGATCGACGCAGACTTACAGGATCCTCCGGAATTGATACGGGATATGATTGAGAAATGGAAGGAAGGGAATGACATTGTTTATGCCGTGAGGAAATCGAGGGAAGGTGAAAGCATTTATAAAAAGTTGACATCGCATGCGTTTTATAAAGTGATCAATTCTCTTTCCAAACCACCGTTGCCTGTTGATACAGGAGATTACAGGTTGATAGACAGAAAAGCATTGGATGCTTTCAAAAAGTGCAGAGAAGTTTGCAGGTTCGTACGTGGGTTATCGACATGGGTTGGGTTTAAACAAACAGGAATATTGTACGATAGAGAAAAAAGACACAAAGGAAAATCGAAATACAATTACATAAAATTATCCGTACTTGCGATAGAGGCGATATCCTCTTTCTCCCTCGCCCCCCTTAGATTTTCACTAATACTCGGGGGTATTGGGATTGTATTTGCGTTGTTGTTGGCGATAGTAATTATATTGCAAAAACTATTTATCGGGAATCCTGTGCAAGGATACGTGTTATTGATGTTGACTGTGCTATTCATGGGTTCAATGAACATACTGTTGCTTGGATTTGTTGCGGAATATGTAGGGAAAATATTTTTAGAAACACAGAAGAGGCCTTTGTACATAGTAGAAAAAACTTCAAAGTCATCATTAATTCAGGATAAGTAGTTGGATAAGTTGTTATTTGAAGAAATGGACAGATTTGAAGAAATACATTGGTGGTTTATTGGTAAGAGGGCAATCGTGATTGAATTGATGAATAAATTCATCCGGCGAAGAAAAACAAGCGGAAAGTTGAAAATTGCAGATTTCGGGGCCGGTACAGGGCATATGCTCAAACATCTTTCGGAATTTGGGGATGTTGCTGGAATGGAAATGTCAGATGAGGCACTCCGTTTCGCTGTTGCAAAATGTGAAAACGTGCGTAAAGGTAATTTGCCGGACAATATTCCTTTTAATGAAAAGGAATTTGATTTTATCGTGTTATCTGATGTTCTTGAGCATATAAAAGATGACGTGAAATCACTAAAGGAAGTGAGGCGATTCATTTCTATTGGAGGAAGTATTATTATTACCGTACCCGCGTACATGTTTCTATATTCCAGCAGGGACAGATATCATGGTCATTTCAGGAGGTATGAAAAGGCTGATATTGTGAAAAAACTCATAGATGCAGGATACAATGTGGAATATGTCTCTTATTACAATTTCATTCTGTTTCCTCTTGCAATTATAGACAGAATGGTTAAAAAGATTTTTTCGGCAAAAATTGAGAAGCCGGATCTTTTTGTCCCAATGTGGCCATTCAATGCAATTTTCAGAGCGGTGTTTTCGCTGGAAGGGAAAGTGATGGCACGGGGGGGAGCCTTCCCTTGGGGATTGTCGATCGTTGCGGTGGCCACCGTGAAATAGGGGTGTAACGTTTCCGAATGAGCCCATAGCTCAGTTGGCAGAGCATCTGACTTTTAATCAGAGGGCCGCTGGTTCGATCCCAGCTGGGCTCACCACCGCGCGCGTCCCCATCGTCTAGTCCGGCCAAGGACACCGCCCTTTCACGGCGGCGACGGGGGTTCAAATCCCCCTGGGGACGCCATCTCTTTCCCATTCGGTTGCATTTTTTCCCCCGCGAGTAAAGAATAGTCCGGTTATGGATTTCCTCCGCCCGGAAAACCTCCTTCGATTCGGATACAAGGACTGCGTGCTCTGCGAGGTGGAGCGGAAGGGCGAGGAGAAGCGGTGCGACCGCTGCTCCGGGAGGCTGGGCCAGCGCGACCGTCTCCTGTGGGAGATCCACAAGGAACGGATCCGCCGCACGGCGGGGATGCTCTCCCTGCTGTATCCCGGGCTCGGGCATTTCTACGCGGGGCGCGTCGCATACGGAATCTTCTGGGCGTCGCTCCTCCCTTTAAGTCTCGGGCTGGTCCTGAACGTCTGGTCGGGAGTGACGTTCGGGCACGCCTTCCTCCTCGCGGAAGCGGGCATGATCTGGTGGCTCTCGTGGCTGGACGCGCGTCGTGGCCCCCGGGAGCCGGTGGCGCCCTGCGAAGGCGCGTGCCCATCCCACATCCACGTGCCGGATTACATCGCGCTGGTCCGCGAGAGACGGCCGCTGGAGGCATTGGCGCTGGTGCACGACAAGCTCCCCTTCGCGGCGTTCTGCGGCCGGGCGTGTCCCCACCCCTGCGAACAGAAATGCGTGCGGAACGAATACGGTGCGCCGATCTCCATCATGGCGATCAAGCGGTACGCGGCGGACATCGGGTACGAGGCGGGGGTCGCGCCGTCGTCCGAGGTCGGGGAAGGGGTCCCCGGACCCAGGGTGGCGGTCGTCGGCGCCGGCGCCGCCGGGCTTTCGGCGGCGAACACCCTTGCGCGCATGGGCGCGCGCGTCACGGTGATCGATTCGAACGAGGAACCGGGCGGAATGATGCGGTATGGTGTCACCGAATTCCGTTTCCCGCACGAGTCGCTCCTGTCCGACGTCAAGGGCATCTTCGCCCGCGGGATCCACTTCCGCGGAGGGGTCACCTTCGGAACGGATGCGACCTTCGCGTCCCTCGAAGCGGAGGGATTCGACGCCGTTCTCGTCGCCGTCGGGACGTGGGAGGCGTTGCGCCTGCCCGGGGCCGGCGGAGAAGACCAGGGTTTCCACGACGCGCTGACGTTCCTCACGCGCGTCCGGAAAAAGCGGCCCCCCCACCTGCACGGCCGCGTCGTGGTGATCGGCGGCGGGAACGTGGCGATCGACGTCGCCCGAACCGCCCTCCGCATGGGATCCCAGGAGGTCACCATCGCCTGCATCGAGTCGCGCGAGACGATGCCCGCCTTCCCCTGGGAGATCGAGGAGGCGCTCGAGGAAGGGGCGAAACTGCTCCCCGGCACGGCGGTGAAGCGGTTCGTGCTGAAGGACGGCCAGGTGACCGGGTTCGAAGCGCTCCGCGTCGAGCGGGTCGATCTCGATCCGAAGGGACGGGTCGTCCCCCGCACGGTGTCGGGCAGCGAATTCGAAGTCGCCGCCGACACGGTGATCATGGCGATCGGCAGCCGGGCGGAGCTCCCGTTCATCCCTCCCACGGCGGTCCGGAAGGCCGTCGACGAAAAGCACCACGTTTTCCGCTTGATTTTTAAGGGGGGGGAATCTAAAATCGCCGCTTATGCCTGCGGGGACTGCGTGCGCGGTCCCGGCACCGTGGTCGAGGCGTCGGCCTCGGGGCGGGTCGCCGCGCTGAATATCTACGGGAACCTGTGCGTCGAAGAGGTCGGGAAGGCGCGGTACAGGGACAACTACCGCAGGCGGTTCGAGCGGCAGGAGCCCGATCGCCCCGAGTGGCGGATACGCCGGCAGGCGGAGCGGCTGCTCCCCGGGAAGCGCCGGGGGACCTTCGAAGAGGTCGAAAAGCGGTTCACCGAAGATTGCGCGCGGCTCGAGTCGGAACGTTGCGCCCGATGCAATCTCTGGCTATAAACCACACGGGGAGGGGGTGAGTTCGAATGAGGAAGTTCGCGACGCTACTGGCAGTCGTCGTGCTGACCGTGTTCTCGGCCGGCGCGATCGTGGCGGCCGACGCTCCGGAAAAGGCCACCATCAAGGATGTCCAGAAGACGAAGGCGGCGGTCACGTTCAACCACAAGGCGCACGGCGAGAAGATCGGCAAGTGCGCGGAGTGCCACCACAAGGACGCGGCGGGCAAGGAGCAGAAGTGCTTCTCCTGCCACAAGGCCGAAAAGGGGAAGGACGCGGTCGCCCTGAAGGACGCCATGCACACCAAGTGCAAGGGGTGCCACCAGAAGGAGAAGAAGGGCCCGACCAAGTGCGACGACTGCCACAAGAAGTAGGCGGTTCGAAGGTCCGGCAATCAAGAGAGGGCGGGGTTTCCCCGCCCTCTTTCCTTATCCGACCGGGCGACGTTTCCGATTGACGGGTCGGCGTCGATTCTGGTATACAGTATACACTCCTCTTAGCCGAAGGTGACCTTGAATGCCCGACGATAAGCGCGCCCCGTCCCCGATGGACCGGGTGTGGGATTTTTTCATATCCGTAAAACTCGCCATCATCACCCTGATCGTCCTGGCGGTCACATCGATCTTCGGCACGATCATCGAGCAGAACCAGCCGCCCGAGAAATACCACCAGATCTACGAGGACTGGGCGTTCGCCCTGATGGACCGGATCAACCTGTTCGACATGTACCACGCCTGGTGGTTCCTGCTCCTGCTGGTGCTCTTCACCGTCAACCTCGCCTGTTGCACCATCGACCGTTTCCCGAGGATGTGGAAGGTCGTCCGGAACCCCCGCACGAAGCTCGACGGGAACCTCGAAAAGACCCTTTCCCAGGTGGACCGGTGGAAGAAGAAGGGGACCGTGCCGGATTGGGCCTCGAAGTACGCAGAGGCGCTCTCGTCCGCCTTCGCGAAACCCGTGGCGACCGAGGAAGGCGGGGAGGTCCACCTGTACGCCGAAAGCGGCGTCGCCTCGCGGTTCGGCGTATACGTCACCCACCTGTCGATCATCATCATCTTCATCGGCGCGATCGTGGGGAACGTGCTCGGGTTCAAGGGGTACGTCAATATCCCCGAAGGAGAATCGGTCTCGCAGGTTCCGGTGCGCGGCGGGAGCCGCGTGCAGGAACTCGGCTTCACCGTCCGGTGCAACAGCTTCCGGGTCGAGACGTACCCGAGCGGCCAGCCGAAGGCGTACATTTCCGACCTGACCGTCCTGGAGGGCGGCCGGGAGGTCCTTCGCAAGAAGGATGTCGTGGTGAACGACCCGCTCCAGTACAAGGGGATCTGGTTCTACCAGTCGAGCTACGGACAGGCCGGGGGCGCGACCGCCCAGGTGGCCGTCCGGAAGGCCGACGGCTCCCCGATGGGAACCCTCGCCCTCCCGCCGAACGAGCCGATGCGGATCGAAGGGTACGGCACGGTCCGCGGCGTGAACTACGATCAGAACCTGCAGGGAAACGGGCCCGCGCTCCAGCTGGTGGTCGACAGGCCGGGGAAGCCTTCGGCGGAGTTCTGGGTGTACCAGTCCCGCCCCGACCTCGACCGGCAGCGGAACGATTCGCTCGTGTTCTCCTTCTCCGGCCTGAACGTCCGGCAATTCACCGGCCTGCAGGTGGCCAAGGACCCCGGCGTCAACGTCGTGTGGCTCGGCTGCGCGCTGATGGTCGTCGGGATCATCATGGCGTTCTTCCTTTCCCACCAGCGCGTGTGGGTCCGGCTATCGAAGTCGCAGGACGGGCGCGTGGAAGTCGTCCTCGCGGGGGCCGCCAGCCGGAACCGGCTTGCCTTCGAAAAGAGATTTGAGAAAATACAGACCGGCGTGAAGGCGGCGGAGCTGTGATCGCCGCTCCGGAGAAAGCCGCAGGAGCCCCGTCCCGATGAGCAACGTCATCCTGTTCAACCTGACCACCGTCCTGTTCGGCGTGGCGTCGGCCCTGTACATCGGAGCCCTCTACGCGAACAACGAGAAGATCTCCGCGTTCGGCACCTGGGTCTGCGTCCTTGCCGCCGTCGTGTCCACCGCCGCCCTCGGGGTCCGCTGGTACGAGTCGTACCAGATGGGGATCGGCCGCATTCCGGTCACCAACCTGTACGAGTCGCTGGTCTTCTTCGCCTGGTCGATCAACCTGTTCTACCTGGTCGTCGAGAGGAAGTACGGCAGCCGCACGTTCGGCGCCTTCGTGATGCCGATCGCATTCGCCACGATGCTGTTCGCCATCAAGGGCGACAGCAGCATCCAGCCGCTGGTCCCCGCGCTGCAGTCGTACTGGCTGCACGCGCACGTCATCACCTGCTTCGTCGGGTACGCCGCGTTCGCCGTGTCCGCCGGCGCCGCCCTCATGTACCTCCTGAAGGCGAAACAGGAGGAGGCGAAGGTGTCGGCGGGGGTGATCGGCCTTCTTCCCGCGTGCAAGACGCTCGACGACCTCGTGTACCGGTCGATCATCTGGGGTTTCCCGTTCCTCACCGCGGGGATCATCACCGGAGCGGCGTGGGCCAACTACGCCTGGGGGACGTACTGGTCGTGGGATCCGAAGGAGACGTGGTCCCTCATCGTGTGGCTGGTGTACGCCGCCTTCCTCCATGCCCGGATCACCCGCGGGTGGTACGGGAAGCGCGCGGCCATCCTGTCGATCGCGGGATTCCTCGCGACCGTCATGTGCTACCTGGGCGTCAACCTGGTTCTTTCCGGCCTCCATTCGTACGGCGGGGGCTGATGCGGTTTTTTCCCGGAGCGACATAGACCAAATCCTCGAACGGCAGGGAGGGGGCGGCATGCGAAAGTTCTGGACGGTGCTCGGCACGACGTTGTTCGCGTTGTCCGTGATGTTCGTCGGGGTCGCGCTTGCCGAGGACACCTGCGTATCGGCCAAGTGCCACGCGCAGATGGGAAAGGCGAAATACATCCACGGTCCCGTGGGGGTCGGCCAGTGCACGGTCTGCCACGCCGAATCGAAGAAGGGGCACCCCACGTCGAAGGGGCCCGACTTCAAGCTGGTGGCCACGGGCAAGGCGCTCTGCGAGAAGTGCCACCAGCCGGTGGACAAGAACGAGTTCAAGCACACCCCCGTGAAGAAGGGGGAGTGCACCGGCTGCCACAACCCTCACCAGTCCGACGCGCCAAAGCAGCTGAAGAAGGTCAAGACTTCGGAGCTCTGCTACAGCTGCCACAAGAACACCCAGATGGTGCGGAAGTTCCAGCACGGGCCGGTCGCATCCGGCGACTGCAACGTGTGCCACAATCCGCACTCCTCCCCGAACAAGTTCCAGCTCGAGGCGAAGGGGAACGACGTATGCTTCCTGTGCCACGAGGACCGGAAAGCCGAGTTCACCCGGAAGTACCCGCACAAGCCGGCCCAGGAGTCGTGCCTCAAGTGCCACGACGCGCACAACTCCGACCATCCGTTCATGCAGTCGATGGAAGGTTCGGCCCTGTGCCTGTCGTGCCACAAGAAGGTCGACGATCACCTCAAGGCCTCCACCGTCCGCCACCAGGCGCTCGACAAGGGGCCGTGCACCACGTGCCACACGCCGCACTCCTCCGATTACCCGCGGCAGCTCAAGACCCACACCAAGGACATCTGCTACACCTGCCACAAGGACATGGGCGCGCAGGTGCGGGCGGCGAAGAACCTCCACGGGCCGGTCCAGCAGAACGACTGCTACGCCTGCCACGACCCGCACGGCAGCGCGAACCCGCTGGTCCTCAAGAAATATTTCCCGAAGGAGTTCTACAAGCCGTACGCCACCGAGTCGTACGCGATGTGCTTCGACTGCCACAACAAGGACATCGCGCTCGACAAGATCACGACGAAGCTCACGAATTTCCGCAACGGCGACACGAACATGCACTTCCTCCACGTGAACAAGGAGAAGGGGCGGTCGTGCAAGGCGTGCCACGAGGTCCACGCGGGGAACCAGGACAAGCACATCCGGAAAGAGGTCCCCTTCGGCGGGAGCTGGAAGCTGCCGGTCAACTTCACGAAAATGCAGAACGGCGGGTCGTGCGTCGTGGGGTGCCACAAGCCGAAGGCGTACGACCGCGTGAACCCGGTGAAGTATGAGTAGGGGGCGGGCGATGGTTCGACATACGTGCCGGGGGTCCGTCGTCCTCTTCACCGTGCTGCTTGCGCTGTTCTTCTCGACGGTGCCGGGAACCGGCGCCGCGTTCCGGAACATGAAGGAGGGGAACCCCGCGATCCCATTCGCCCTGAAGGATTTCGAGGGGAAGGACGTCGCGTTCAAGCCGGATTCGGGGAAGATCACGATCCTGTCGTTCGTCAAGCTCTCCCAGGAGCGGTCGAAGGACCAGTTGAAGGACCTGGTCGCCCTCCACAAGGAGCTTTCGCCGAAGGGAATCGAATTTCTCGTGGTCGCCTCCTACACGGACACCGCGGAGGAGGCGAAAAAGGCGATCGCGGAGTTCGGGATTCCCTTCCCGATTGCCCAGGACAAGGACCAGAAGGTGTACGGCGACTACGGGCTTTTCATCCTCCCCGCCAGCGGTATCATCGGGAAGGACGGGAAGTTCGTCTTCGAGCACAGCAACCACGGCCGCGACTTCAAGGACGTGGTGGGGGGCAAGGCGAAGGTCGTCGCCGGGCTGATGACGGAGGAAGAGTACCGGAAGGGCATCACCCCGGTGGAGTCGGCGAAGAAGAGCAAGGAGGAGAGCGAGTCGGAGCGGCTGATCTCGCTGGGGCGGACGCTCCTCAAGCGCGGGATGCCGGACAAGGCGGCGGAGCGTTTCGGCAAGGCGGTGGAGATCGATCCGAAGAACCCTGCCGCCCGCATCGCCTTCGGGGAATCGCTCGTTGCGTCCAAGAAGTACGACGACGCGCTCGTCCAGTTCACGAAGGCCAGGGAGCTGGCGCCGAACAGCAAGGAGGCCCAGCTGGGAATCGGCACCGTTCACCTGGAGAAGGGGGAGGCCGACAAGGCGATCCGGGAGATCTCCGACGCCGCGATGCTGAACCCGAAGCCCGAGAAGGCGTACTTCTGGCTGGGCGTCGCGTACGAGAAGAAGGGAGACCTTCCCAACGCGGTCAAATATTACCGGAAGGCGGTCGAGAAGTTCATCAAGGAGTAGTCCGGAGGATCGCCATGGCACGATCGGGTTTCCGGGCCGTCCGGGTTGCATGGTTGCCGGTGTTCTTCGCGGCGGGGTGGCTGCTCAACCCCGCCTTTTCCGTGTCCGCGGGAAATGTCGCCGCCCCGGTCCTCGACAAGCCGGGGTACGTCTACCATCCTGACGTGAAGAAGTGCGCGGGGTGCCACCCGGAAGAGCGGAAGGGGTACCGCGTCGCCCGTCCCGTGGACACCATGTGCTACCGGTGCCACGTCCGGAAGGACACGAAGAAGTTCGTGCACGGCCCTCTCGGAAGCGGGGATTGCATCTCCTGCCACGACCCGCACGGCTCCCCGAACCGTTTCCAGGCGGTGGCCGCCCCGGAGGTCCTGTGCAGGATGTGCCACGACCAGAAAAGCTCCGAGAAGCATCTGAAGCAGGCTAGGGCAACGGGGTGCGTGTCGTGCCACGACCCGCACTCCGCCGACAAAAGCTTCCTTCGGAAATAACGGAAGGATGCGGGAGGCTTGTCCCCCGCGATCGGAAACGATGAAACGTCCGGGAAGCACAGGAAAGATCGTCGCGGCGGCCCTGGTGTTCGCCGCCGGCCTCTACGCCGCCCCGAAGGCGGCCGCGGCGTTCAAGAACGTGCAGGCGGGGGCCGAAGCCCCGCCGTTCAAGCTGGCGGATCTCGCCGGCAAGCAGGTCTCCCTCGAGTCGTTCAAGGGGGACAACGCGGTGCTGGTCGTCTTCTGGGCGACCTGGAGCAGCCGGTCGCTCGCGGAGCTGGCCGATGTCCAGAAACTCGTCGATACGCTCGGTCCGAAAGGATTGAAGGCGATCGCGGTCAACGTCGAGCACGAGCACACGGCGGACGAGGATATGAGAACCATCCGGGAGAAGGCCGCCTCCCTCAAGCTGACCTACCCCGTCGTTCTCGACCCGGGGCTGGAGACGTTCCGCAACTACGGCGTCGTGGCGGTCCCCTCCACGGCGATCCTCGGAGCCGGGAACGTCCTTCGCGAGGCATACAACGGATACCCGACGTACGTCTTTCTCGAAATGAAGGGGCTTGCGGAATCGCTCCTCGGGATGAAGCCGAAGGAGGAAGCCGCCGTCGCGAAGGCCGATGCCGGGTACAAGCCCAAACGGCAGGCGCTGCTCAACTACAACCTCGGGCGCCGGCTGTACGCTTTCGGGATGCTCGACAAATCGGAGCCGAAGCTGAAAATGGCCGCGGCGGCGGACCCGAAGTGGGCCGCCCCCAACATCCTGCTGGGAGACGCGTACCTGTCCCTGGCGAAGAAGGACAAGTCGAGGCTGGAGGAGGCGAAGAAAGCGTTCGAGGCGGCGATCGCGTCCGAGGGGGAAAACGTGATGGCACGGACCGGACTCGCGCGCGTATACTGGGCGATGGGCGATGCGGGAAGCGCCGAGCGCGAGGCGGACGAGGCGCTGAAGAAAGGGGCCGCGTACCCGCCGGCCCTGCTCCTCAAGGCCGCCGTCATGGCCCGCAAGGGAGACGTCGCCGGAGCTTCGGTGCGGATCCGCGAGGCGATCGACCTGAACCCGATGGACGCGCAGACGCGGGCGCTCGCGGGACGGGCGTACGAGGAGGCGAAGGAGCTCGGGAAGGCCGCCGCGATGTACCGGAAGGCCTGGGAGCTCGGCGGGGAGCGGTAATCCCGGGGGGAGGCAGGGGATGAAAGGGCGTCCGATCGCCTTCATCGTGACGGTCGCAGGCGCCGCGGCGATCCTGGGGTACGGCATCTTCCGGGAGGAGATCGGCGAGGTGCTGTTCAACGCCGCGATGCTTTGACTGTCGTGCATAGGGGTCGGGTGACCCCTTGAGGTACCTGAAGCGCCGGATCTTCCAGGGGATGGGAAGCATCCTCCCCAACTCGTACGTCCAGGGGTTCCTCTCCGCGGTCCTGTACCAGGGTTCCCTGAAAAGCGTCTGTTCTCCCCTGCTGAACTGCTACGCCTGCCCTTCGGCGCTGTTTTCCTGCCCCATCGGCACGCTGCAGCACTTCATGGTCACCGGGAACATCCCGTTCTACGGAGCGGGGACGCTGGCCGCCGTCGGAGCGTCCGTGGGACGGATGACGTGCGGGACCCTCTGCCCGTTCGGATTCCTCCAGGACCTGCTGTACAAATTCCGGGCATGGAAGGTGTCCATCCCGGTCTGGACGCGGTATATCCGGTACGCCGTCCTTCTCGGGCTGGTGTTCATCATCCCGTACCTCACCCACGAGAACTGGTTCTCGAAGCTGTGCCCGATGGGAACGCTGATCGGGGGCCTCCCGTGGGTGACGCTCAACCTGAACGTCCGGTCGATGATCCGGGCGCTGTTCTGGGTCAAGATCGGGATCCTGCTCTTCTTCATCACCACTTCGACGATGGTCAAGCGGCCGTTCTGCCGCGCCATCTGCCCCCTGGGGGCGATCTTCTCCGTCTTCAACAAGTCGAGCTTCCTGCAGCTCGCCTGGAACCCGGACACGTGCACGAAGTGCGGGAAGTGCCGGAAGATCTGCCCGGTGGACATCCGCCCCGACCGGAACGCCACCAATCCCGACTGCCTCCGGTGCCTCGACTGCACCCGGTGCCCCAGCCTGAAACTCACCACGGTGTTCCACAAGGAACCGTTCGGGTCCCCCGAAGGCCGGGGGATGGGCGAACTCTCCGGAGCCCCGACGCGTTGAACCGCCTTTTCCCGCGGCTGGCGATCCTGGCCGCCCTCCTCGCGCCGATTCCGTCCGGCGCCGGGCAGGGGGGCGCCGGGATCCTTTTCCCGCCGGACCTGACGCTCGCCACGGAGCCGAAGATCCGGGTTTACGCGTTTCGGGCGGAGAAAGGGGGGCCGGACAACGTTTCCGTCAACGGGATTCCCGCCGCGCCGCTCGATGGAGACACGTTCCTGAAAGGGGAGATCCCGCTGTACCCGGGGTTGAACACGGTGCGGGTGGGCGGATCGGCCGTTCGCGTCTTCGCGCTGCCCGGGGCCAAGATGGAGGACTTCCGGACCGCTACCGGAGGCGGCGAAGAATTGGTGTACCGGGCGTTCCGCATGCACGCCGCGCTCGACGAAGGATGCGAGACGTGCCATTCCGTCGAAGGGGGAACGCTCAAGGCCAAGGAGCAGAAAGAGGCGTGCTACTCCTGCCACAACGACTTCTCCAAGGGCGAGGGAGGGAAGAAGGTCTACCTCCACGCGCCGGTCGCGGCGGGTGAGTGCACCGGTTGCCACGACCCCCACTTTTCCGCGCGTCCGAAGCTCCAGAAGCTGGAGAAAGGGTGCCTCGAGTGCCACGACCCGTTCCCGGCGGGAAAGTCGGTCCACGAGCCCGTCGCGGACGGGGAGTGCGTG